>NZ_QFDQ01000046.1 GCF_003270085.1 Streptomyces triticisoli
GTTTCTGGGGCGGGTGCGCACGATCCTCCTTGTGGGGAAGGAAACTGGCGGCTCTTGTTGGCTGCCCGGGGTCCCGCCACGGCCGTCGTCGCCGGCGGCGGCGGGTGCGACGGCGGCCGTGGCGAGCAGCGCGCCGGTGACGGCCGCCAGGGCCAGCCGGGTGAGAGAGAAGCGCGGGGACGGCATGGAGCACCTCCACCTGAGGCAGCGAAACCCACGGAAAATGGGGAAAAGTGACTAACCGCAACATTAGGAGTGGCGCGTGTCGGACGCCCGTCGCACTGAGCCATCGGGGACGCGACCTCTGAGGAAGCGTCAGGGCCGCCGCGCTTCAGGAGGCGGCGGCCAGGGCGGAACGTCCGTGGATCACGTCTCTCCAGTGGCGGGGCGCGCACGAGTGCCGCGCAGGAACGTACGCACCCCGGACGAACCGGTCACTCGGTCAGCTCCTCCAGCAGCCGCGCCGTCGACAGCCCCGCCCGCAGATAGGCGACGAACAGCTTGTTGTGCAGTGCCCAGGGAGAGCGGTGGGCCCGGATCAGCCGGATCGCCTCGTCGGCGGAGCGCCCCTGGCGGATCAGGGCGTGCGCGACGACCAGCCCCGAGCGGTTGTACCCGGAGTAACAGCGCACGAGCACCCGGCGGCCCTGCTCCAGCGCGTCACAGACGGCCTGGGCCAGCCGCATCACACCCGCGAGCTGGGTCCCGTCCAGCGGCCCGTCGGGTATCGGCCACACATGGTGCTCGACACCGGGGTCGGGCCCGTGCCCCGGAAGCCGGAGCAGGGTCTGCACAAGATCGAATTCATCGCGCACGACGGCGAGCTCCAGCTGCCCGGCACGCCCCCTGAACTCGTGCCCGCCCATCCACAGGCCGGGCACGATCTCGCTCCACGGGCTGTCCGGGGCCGGTACGTCGGGCTGCTTTCCGCGGGTCCGCAACGGCGCCTCCCCAACTCCGCCTCCCACCGTTCCTCAAAGGTAGCCGGGTTCTTGCCCTGACAGCACCCCGCCTGTTCCCATGGTCGGTGGGGGTGATGATGCATGAGCGGACACCGCGGACTGCGCGTCATACCGACCTGGCGCCACGGACAGGAACGGCTCTACGTGTGCCGGCCCGACGGCAGGAACGTCGCCTGGTACGACCGTGAGGCCGCTCGCGTCCACGTCCTCAGAGAGGACGAGCAGGAGGACGTGCTGCAGGCCCTGGGCCCCTTCCTCACCGGCCCGGTGGCGGTGGGGCCGCCCCCGGTCCCCACCCCCGCCGACCTCGCCCGCCTGAGCCTCCACCCGGACGACGACCTGGCGCCCAACCGCCCCGGCGAGGCCCTGCTGATCGCCCTCGAACGGGACCCCGGCCCCACCCACCGCCTCCGCCCGGACCCCCGCCGCCGTGCCCTCACCGCCGAGCAGACGGTCGGCGAGGTCCTGGACGCCCTGGACGGCGCCGGCTGGCACACCCTGCACTCGATCCCGCTGCCGGGCGGCGACCGCATCCACCACCTGGCGATCGGCCCCGGCGGCCTCTTCGCCGTCCACGCCCTCCACGCCCGCAAACAGCACGTCCAGATCGCCGACCCCCTGGTCACCGTGGGCCGCCACGACCCGGCCCCCCTCCTCCGCGACCTCCGCGCGACGGCCGACCGCGCCTCCTACGCCCTCACGGCCGAGGTCCACCCCCTCCTGGCCCTGGCAGGCCCGGCCGACCTGCGCGCGACGACCCCGCCGAGGGGCGTACGCGTCCTCCAGTGCTCGGACCTGCCCTCCCTGTCCCGCCTGGGCGGCGTACTGAAACCGGCGGACGCGGAAGCGCTCCACTCGATGGCCAGGGACCGGCGGACGTGGTGGCGGGTGTGACAGCGCAGCTGCGCCCACTCCGCGCTCACAGCAACGCGCGCGCACACTCGGGAGTCACAGGACGAGAAAGCAACGTAAACTCCTCAAAAGCGGCAAACAGCTCGCACTGAACCGCTCCGGAAGGTGCTGCACGTGCGATCCATTTGGAACGGCGCCATATCGTTCGGCCTGGTCAGCATCCCGATCAAGGTCGTGAACGCCACCGAGAGCCACACCGTCCCCTTCCGCCAGATCCACACGGAGGACGGCAGCCGCATCCGCTACCGCAGGGTGTGCGAACTGGAGGACCGCGAAGTCACGCAGGCGGAGATCGGCAAGGCCTACGAGGACGCGGACGGCACCATCATCCCGATCACCGACGAGGACCTGGCCCACCTGCCCCTGTCGACCGCGAGGACGATCGACATCGTGGCCTTCCTCCCGGCCGACCGGATCGACCCGCTGCAGCTGGACAGCGCGTACTACCTGGTGGCCAGCGGCGTCCGGGCCGCCAAGCCGTACACCCTGCTGCGGGAGGCCCTCAAGCGCAGCCGGCGGGTGGCGATCGCCAAGTTCGTCCTGGGCGGCCGCGAGCGCCTGTGCATGCTCCGCGTGGTGGACGACGCCATCGCCATGCACAGCCTGCTCTGGCCGGACGAGATCCGCGCCCCCCAGGGCGTGGCCCCGGCCGTGGGCGTCACGCTCCGTGACAAGGAGCTGGACCTCGCCGGCACCCTCATGGACACCCTCGGCGAGGTCGACCTCGAAGACCTCCACGACGAGTACCGCAGGGCCCTGGAGCAGGTCATCGCCGCCAAGGCCGCCGGCGAAGCACTCCCCGAGGTCCCCGAACCCGCCCCCGGCGGCAGGATCCTCGACCTGATGACCGCCCTGGAGAAGAGCGTCCACGCGGCCAAACGGTCCAGGGGCGGGGAGGCGGACGAGGAAACCACGGCGAAGAAGCCGGCGGCCGCGGGGAAGAAGGCGAAGAAGCGGACCTCCAAGTCCACCCAGCCCACGAAGAAGACCTCGTCCACCCCCAGGACCCCGGCGAAGAAGACCCCGGCGAAGAAGACGGCAGCGGGCAGACACACGACATGAGGGAGCCCCCCGCATGGCTCCCGCCGCACAGGGCCACCGTTCCTAAAGACTGAGCGGGAGTGAGTCCTGGTGCCAGGACTCGTGCTCAGCCGTGCGCCCCGAACGGTTGTGGGCACACTGGTCGCCCGCTTTCGCTCCGCGTCCGGGCGGCACGGACCGTGTCCGTGGTCCGGGAAGGCGGGGGCGGGGTCCCTCACGCCCCGGGGCACCCGATGCGGTCTGGACGGTCCGATGCCCCGCACGATCGCTCCGGTCGTGTGGGGGCGGTGCCGTCCTCCCCCAGTGCCTGAACGGCCTGGGAGGTACCCCCAGCTTGCGCCCGTGCTTCTCCCGGGTCTTCTCCGCGGCGAAGTCGAGGTCCTCGATGGCCAGGGCCAGGCCGTGCCGCTTCGCCCAGTGCAGCAGGCGGATCAGGGCGTGGCGCACCTGGGCGTCGCGGTGCTGGGCGGCGCCGGTCAGGGTGTAGTCGAAGCGGCGGGGGTCGCCGACCGGGTTGCCGTGGCGGTCCAGGCGCCAGGCGGCCAGGTGGTCGG
>NZ_QFDQ01000047.1 GCF_003270085.1 Streptomyces triticisoli
TTCGCGGTCCTCCAGTTCGCACACCCTGCGGTAGCGGATGCGGCTGCCGTCCTCCGTGTGGATCTGGCGGAAGGGGACAAAAAAGATGCTGACCAGGCCGAACGATATGGCGCCGTTCCAAATGGATCGCACGTGCAGCACCTTCCGGAGCGGTTCAGTGCGAGCTGTTTGCCGCTTTTGAGGAGTTTACGTTGCTTTCTCGTCCTGTGACTCCCGAGTGTGCGCGCGCGTTGCTGTGAGCGCGGAGTGGGCGCAGCTGCGCTGTCACACCCGCCACCACGTCCGCCGGTCCCTGGCCATCGAGTGGAGCGCTTCCGCGTCCGCCGGTTTCAGTACGCCGCCCAGGCGGGACAGGGAGGGCAGGTCCGAGCACTGGAGGACGCGTACGCCCCTCGGCGGGGTCGTCGCGCGCAGGTCGGCCGGGCCTGCCAGGGCCAGGAGGGGGTGGACCTCGGCCGTGAGGGCGTAGGAGGCGCGGTCGGCCGTCGCGCGGAGGTCGCGGAGGAGGGGGGCCGGGTCGTGGCGGCCCACGGTGACCAGGGGGTCGGCGATCTGGACGTGCTGTTTGCGGGCGTGGAGGGCGTGGACGGCGAAGAGGCCGCCGGGGCCGATCGCCAGGTGGTGGATGCGGTCGCCGCCCGGCAGCGGGATCGAGTGCAGGGTGTGCCAGCCGGCGCCGTCCAGGGCGTCCAGGACCTCGCCGACCGTCTGCTCGGCGGTGAGGGCACGGCGGCGGGGGTCCGGGCGGAGGCGGTGGGTGGGGCCGGGGTCCCGTTCGAGGGCGATCAGCAGGGCCTCGCCGGGGCGGTTGGGCGCCAGGTCGTCGTCCGGGTGGAGGCTCAGGCGGGCGAGGTCGGCGGGGGTGGGGACCGGGGGCGGCCCCACCGCCACCGGGCCGGTGAGGAAGGGGCCCAGGGCCTGCAGCACGTCCTCCTGCTCGTCCTCTCTGAGGACGTGGACGCGAGCGGCCTCACGGTCGTACCAGGCGACGTTCCTGCCGTCGGGCCGGCACACGTAGAGCCGTTCCTGTCCGTGGCGCCAGGTCGGTATGACGCGCAGTCCGCGGTGTCCGCTCATGCATCATCACCCCCACCGACCATGGGAACAGGCGGGGTGCTGTCAGGGCAAGAACCCGGCTACCTTTGAGGAACGGTGGGAGGCGGAGTTGGGGAGGCGCCGTTGCGGACCCGCGGAAAGCAGCCCGACGTACCGGCCCCGGACAGCCCGTGGAGCGAGATCGTGCCCGGCCTGTGGATGGGCGGGCACGAGTTCAGGGGGCGTGCCGGGCAGCTGGAGCTCGCCGTCGTGCGCGATGAATTCGATCTTGTGCAGACCCTGCTCCGGCTTCCGGGGCACGGGCCCGACCCCGGTGTCGAGCACCATGTGTGGCCGATACCCGACGGGCCGCTGGACGGGACCCAGCTCGCGGGTGTGATGCGGCTGGCCCAGGCCGTCTGTGACGCGCTGGAGCAGGGCCGCCGGGTGCTCGTGCGCTGTTACTCCGGGTACAACCGCTCGGGGCTGGTCGTCGCGCACGCCCTGATCCGCCAGGGGCGCTCCGCCGACGAGGCGATCCGGCTGATCCGGGCCCACCGCTCTCCCTGGGCACTGCACAACAAGCTGTTCGTCGCCTATCTGCGGGCGGGGCTGTCGACGGCGCGGCTGCTGGAGGAGCTGACCGAGTGACCGGTTCGTCCGGGGTGCGTACGTTCCTGCGCGGCACTCGTGCGCGCCCCGCCACTGGAGAGACGTGATCCACGGACGTTCCGCCCTGGCCGCCGCCTCCTGAAGCGCGGCGGCCCTGACGCTTCCTCAGAGGTCGCGTCCCCGATGGCTCAGTGCGACGGGCGTCCGACACGCGCCACTCCTAATGTTGCGGTTAGTCACTTTTCCCCATTTTCCGTGGGTTTCGCTGCCTCAGGTGGAGGTGCTCCATGCCGTCCCCGCGCTTCTCTCTCACCCGGCTGGCCCTGGCGGCCGTCACCGGCGCGCTGCTCGCCACGGCCGCCGTCGCACCCGCCGCCGCCGGCGACGACGGCCGTGGCGGGACCCCGGGCAGCCAACAAGAGCCGCCAGTTTCCTTCCCCACAAGGAGGATCGTGCGCACCCGCCCCAGAAAC
>NZ_QFDQ01000048.1 GCF_003270085.1 Streptomyces triticisoli
GCCTCCGCCGCCGCCGGTCGGGCGACCGGCGGCGGCGGACTGACGGCCGAGGGGGGAAGTGGCCCGCGGGCTCGCTTACTTGACGGTGACCTTGTGCAGCTGAATGTCGCCCTGGTAGTTGATCTCGACGTTGCTGACGTTCTTTCCGTGGCCACCGTTGATCTGGTAGTACCAGAGCGGGATGGACGGCATCTTCTGGAGGAGCTTCTTCTCGACCTCCTGGTAGGCCTTGACGGCCTCCTCCAGGGACTCGGCCTTGTCACCCTTCGCCATCAGCGCGTCGATCGCCTTGTCGGAGAAACGACCGTTGTTGGACTCGGCCTTGGAGTGGTAGAGCTCCTTGATGAAGTTGACGTTGACCGGGTAGTCGGCCACCCAGCCACCGCGGTACACCGACTTCACCTCGTTGTTGTCACGAGCCTCGAGGTCGGTGGCGAAGTCCGGCTTCGGGTCGCCGACGCAGTCGACGCCGGTGGCGTTGCGGATCGACTCGCAGACCGCGGTCACCCACTCCTTGTGGCCACCGTCGGTGTTGTACTGGATCCAGATCTTGTTGCCCGGGACGCCGCCACCCTCCTTGACCAGAGCCTTGGCCTTGGTCGGGTTGTACTTGAAGACGTCCGTGTTCAGGTCCTGGTTGCCCTTGACCTGCGGCGGGGTGAAGCTCGTCGCCGGGATACGGGTGCCGTTCAGGACGGTCTTGGTGATCGTGTCACGGTCGACCGCCATGGACAGACCCTGGAGGACCTTCGGGTCGACGCCCTTGAACGTCTTGGAGTAGAAGGCCGGGGTCAGCGTCTGGATGGCCGCGTACGGCTGCTCCAGGGCGCCCTCACCGAGGTCCTGCTTGTACTTCGGCAGGTCCGTCGGGCCGACCTGCTTGATGATGTCCAGGTTGCCGGAGACGACATCCTGGTACGCCGCCTCGAGGGTGGTGTAGTTCTTGAACAGGATGCCCTTGTTCTCGGCCTTGTCCGGACCCTTGTAGTCGTCCCAGGCCTTGACCTGGATCAGCTTCTTGTGGGTCCACTTCTCGAACTGGTACGGGCCGTTGCCGACCGGCTTCTGGCCGAACGCCTTCGGGTCGTCGAAGAAGACCTTCGGCATCGGGGCGAAGGTGGTGTAGCCCAGCTTGTAGTTGAAGTAGGGGACGCGCTCCGTCAACTCGATGGTGAAGGTGGTGTCGTCCACGACCTTCAGACCCGACATCTTGTCGGCCTTCGGGTCGCCCTTCTCCGGGTGGACGTCGTCGTAGCCGGCGATGTCCGAGAACCAGAAGGCGTTCTGCTGGTTGTTCTTGGAGTTCGCGTACCAGTTCCAGGCGTCGACGTACGACTGCGCGGTGACGGCCTCACCGTTGTGGAACTTCCAGCCGTCCTTGAGCTTGACCGTCCAGGTCTTCGAGTCCTCGGTGGTCACCGACTCGGCGTTGGTGTAGACGATCTCGCCCTTGGCGTCGAAGTCCAGCAGCTGCGTGAACAGGGCTCGGATGACGTAGGCACCGTTGCTCTCGTTGGTGTCGGCCGGCATCAGCGGCTTCTGCGGCTCGCCGACGTCGATCGACACGTAACCGGCGAGGGCGCCCTTCTTGTCCGACGACGCCTTCTTGTCACCGTCACTGCCGCTGCAAGCCGTCGCGGCAAGCGCGACGACGATTGCCCCCGCGACCCACTTGGCGCTCCTGGCACCGCGCATGGGTTCCTCCTCATGAGTCCTGTTGTTCACCGCAAGAGTGGGCACACGACACTCCACCGACTTGTCAACCGGAGAAGGTCGGGTGCCCCCGCACGCTCGTACGCCCGTCGCCCGCTGCCACTGCACAGGGTGACTCGCTCATCCGAGCTCTACGCGCCTAACTATCTGCTATCGACCACGGGCCGACCACACCCTTGAGGTCTCGGTTCGATCACACCTGTTACTCACTTCTTCCAAAATCCGGACAAAGGGTTTGGCGAAAGACCCCTGCGAAACGGACTTGTGACACATCTATCGGTTCCGAGTGTCCGAATAGCGGACACTTGGCCGGGAAAAACCGGTTGCGGTCTACGGTGGCCGCCGTGTGGCGTCGTCGGCACGCACGCGACGCCGCGCACACCGTGCACCCGTCGCCCCGTATCCGTCAACGGGCGCCAGAACCAAGGCATTCGGTTACAGCCTCTCCGGTGCGTCCCAGGTGCATGTGTCCGCAGCAAGGTAGTGCGAACCGGCCGTCCTGTGTCGGTTCCGAGCCGGGCTGAAGGGTTTTCCCTATCCTCCCCGTCCCCACACGCACGGGGCCGGGCACCCCGCCTCGCGGAGTGCCCGGCCCCGTGCGGCCTTCGAGGGGCCTCAGCCGTGCTTGGCGCGGCTCGCGGCGCGGGCGCGCTCGCGCTGGTCGAGGACCGCCTTGCGGATGCGGACCGACTCCGGGGTCACCTCGACGCACTCGTCGTCGCGGCAGAACTCCAGCGACTGCTCCAGGGAGAGCTTGCGGGGCGGGACGATCGACTCGGTCACGTCTGCGGTCGAGGACCGCATGTTGGTGAGCTTCTTCTCCTTGGTGATGTTGACGTCCATGTCGTCGGAGCGGGAGTTCTCGCCGACGATCATGCCCTCGTACACCTCGGTGCCCGGCTCCACGAAGAGCACGCCGCGCTCCTGCAGGTTGGTCATCGCGAAGGCGGTGACGGCACCGGCGCGGTCGGCGACCAGAGAGCCGTTGCTACGGGTCTGCAGCGGGCCGAACCAGGGCTCGAAGCCCTCGTGGATGGAGTGGGCGATGCCCGTGCCGCGGGTGTTGGTCAGGAACTCGGTGCGGAAGCCGATCAGGCCGCGGGAGGGGACGAGGAACTCCATGCGGACCCAGCCGGAGCCGTGGTTGGACATGTTGTCCATCCGGCCCTTGCGCACGCCCATGAGCTGGGTGACGGCGCCCATGTGCTCCTCGGGCACGTCGATCGTCATCCGCTCCACCGGCTCGTGGACCTTGCCGTCGATCTCCTTGGTGACGACCTGCGGCTTGCCGACGGTCAGCTCGTAGCCCTCGCGGCGCATGGTCTCGACCAGGATGGCCAGCGCCAGCTCGCCGCGGCCCTGGACCTCCCAGGCGTCGGGGCGCCCGGCGTCCAGCACGCGCAGCGACACGTTGCCGATGAGCTCGCGGTCCAGACGGTCCTTGACCTGACGGGCGGTGACCTTGCGGTCCTTGACGGCGGCCTTCGCGTCGGCGCCCTTGCCGGTGCCGCCGCGGCCGACCATCGGAGAGGTGTTGGTGCCGATCGTCATGGAGATCGCGGGCTCGTCGACCGTGATCAGCGGCAGCGGAACCGGGTTCTCGGGGTCCGCGAGCGTCTCGCCGATCATGATGTCCGGAATGCCGGCGACGGCGCAGATGTCACCGGGGCCGGCCTTCTCGGCGGGCTTGCGGGTGAGCGCCTCGGTCATCATCAGCTCGGAGATCCGCACGTTCTGCACGGAGCCGTCGCGCTTGATCCAGGCGACCGTCTGCCCCTTGCGCAGCTCGCCCTGCTCCACGCGCAGCAGCGCGATACGGCCGAGGAAGTTGTCCGCGTCGAGGTTGGTGACGTGGGCCTGGAGGGGGACGTCCTCGTCGTAGGTGGGGGCCGGGATGTACTCGAGGATCGTGGAGAAGAACGGCTCCAGGTTGGTGGAGTCGGTGGGAACCGTCCCGTCCTGGGGCTTGGTCAGCGAGGCGATGCCGTCGCGGCCGCAGGCGTAGACGATCGGGAACTCGATCTGGTCCTCGTCGGCGTCCACGTCCAGGAACAGGTCGTACGTCTCGTTGACGACCTCGTCGATACGGGCGTCGGGACGGTCCGTCTTGTTGATGCAGAGGATGACGGGCAGACGGGCCTGCAGGGCCTTGCGCAGCACGAAGCGGGTCTGCGGCAGCGGTCCCTCGGAGGAGTCCACGAGCAGGACGACGCCGTCGACCATCGACAGGGCGCGCTCCACCTCGCCGCCGAAGTCGGCGTGGCCGGGGGTGTCGATGATGTTGATCGTGACGGGGTCCCCGCCGGCCTTGGGGTGGTACTTCACCGCCGTGTTCTTGGCGAGGATCGTGATGCCCTTCTCACGCTCCAGGTCGCCCGAGTCCATCATGCGTTCGTCGACCTGGTCGAGCTGGTGCGCGGCGAAGGCGCCGGCCTGCTTCAGCATGGCGTCGACGATGGTGGTCTTGCCGTGGTCGACGTGGGCGACGATGGCGACGTTGCGGATGTCGTGGCGCGTGGCCATAGTGAGGCGTACTCCCGAAATATGCGGAAGACCTGCGCGTACGTCGGTGTTACGCGGGCCCTGCCGGGCTGAACACGCCACGGCCTCACCCCATGGTACGGGTCCCTGGGCGGGGATCCGCGCCCCTGGTCCTCCGCCCGCCCCGGAGCGAACCGGGACGGGCGGGGACGGACCGGCCCCCGGTCCCCGGTCAGGGTTTCGCCGCGGCCGAGTCGGTGCCGCAGGCGAGACGGGCGGCCTGGCGGGCCGTCGCGTCGTCCGTGCGCGTGCCGCACTCGACGATGCCGTCCACCGCCAGGGTCCAGCTCTCGGCGTGGCCGACGGTGGTCTTCCCTCCGGCGCAGGTGCGGCGGAAGTCCGCTTCGACGGTGCGTACCGCGTTGTACTGCACGAATCGTCCGGAACCGTCGGCCTTGGTGAGGCCTTCCCCCAGCCGCGGCCCCTGGTCGCCCACCTGGGTGAAGGACCACTTCTCGCCGGTGACTTCCTTCAGGGTGGGGGCGTCGGAGTCGATCTCGCCGATCTCCTTGCCCAGGGAGAACAGGGCCTCCTCCGGCACCGGGACCGCGCCCTCGGGGCGCACCGAGATCTCCACCGTGCTCACCCGCTGGACCTTCTTCGTCAGCCTGCCGCCGCCCTTGCCCAGCGTCTCGGGCTCGGAGACGCCGAGCAGGCTTGCTCACCCGCTGGACCTTCTTCGTCAGCCTGCCGCCGCCCTTGCCCAGCGTCTCGGGCTCGGAGACGCCGAGCAGGCGGGTCGGCTTCACGATGTTGAACCAGGTGTAGGTGCCGTTCGCACAGGTCGTGGCCGCCGTCGCGGCCGGCGCACCACCGCCCCGGGGGTCGCTCGTGCTGCCGCTCCTGGCCTGTTCACCGGACTCGCTCGTGCATCCCACGGTCCCGGCGGTCAGTGCGACCGCCGTGAAACACACCATGAGGATGCGCCTCGTTCCCCCGCGCATGGTCACCCCGTCGTGGTCATGGATCACCGGTCAAGTGATCACGTAGCCACACTGTGTCGCGGCACCCCGCGGCGGGCAAGGAATCTGAGCCTCTTCTGAGGCTTCTCCCGCGACAACGCGCCAACGTGCCTTCAGCTCTTCTTCTTCAGGAAGCCGATGTCCTCGTAGACGGGCGTCTGGAAGCCGAAGGCTCCGATGTTTGCCAGGTTTTTGCGTACGGCAGTCAGCTGGGGGCGCTGGTAGAGGGGGATGGAGCCGGCGGCTGCCCAGATACGGGAGTCGGCCTTGCGGAGCAGGCCGCGCTGCTCGTCCTCGTCCAGGGTGGCGACGGCCTGGTCGAAGAGCTGGTCGATCCGGTCGGTGCCGACGCGGGTGTAGTTCTGCTGGACGCTGAGGGAGCCGTCGGCGGCCGGGACGGGCTTGGCGTAGATGGGGCGGGCGTCGGTGGCCGGGAAGGCGGAGGCGGGCCAGGAGTACAGCGCGAGGTCGTACTGGCCGGAGGCGATGTGGTCCCGGAAGTAGCTCTCGTCGGAGACCTTGCTGACCTCCGTGGTGATGCCGACCTTCTTCAGCATGGCCGTGATCCGGTCGGCGACCTTGCGCAGCGTGTCGGAGCCGGGTCCGGTGGGCAGCACGAAGCGGAGCGTGAGCGGTTTGCCGTCCTTGGCCAGCGGGCCGGAGACGGCACCCGGCGCCGCGGTGCCCTCGGGGGCGTAGGCACCGGGCGCGCCGCCCGGCCCGAAGCGGTCGTCGTTGTACCGGCGGCCGTCCTGGGCCAGTTGCTCGGCGCCGGTCTCCTCCCCGCCCGGCCCGCGCTGTTCCCGGCCGTCCTTGTCGTCCCGGGCCTCCCCGGTCTCCCCGTCCTTCCGCTCCCTGGCGGGTGCCTTGTTGTCCTCCACGTGGTCGTTCACACCGACGATGTACGTACCGTCGTCGCTGCCGCCGCCCGAGGAGTCGTCCGAGGAGCCGTCCGAGGAGTTCTGTGCGCCGTGGCCCTCGGCGCCGGCCGCCTTGCCCTCCTTCTTCTGGTTCTTCTCCTTCTCCTTCTTGTCCTTGGCCGGGCCGGGCACCCAGCCCGCGTCCGCGAGCAGGGCGCGGGCCTGGGCGGTGTCCTGGCCGCCGAGGGCGTCGCTGCCGTCGGCGTAGACGCTCTGGCCGGACAGGGCGAGGTGGCTGCCGACGGGAACCGCGGGCAGGCCGAGCGGCTTGAGGACGAGTTCGGCGAGTTCCTTGCGGTTCAGCGCGTGCGCCACGGCGTGGCGGACCCGCTCGTCGGCCAGGGGGCCGCCCGAGCCGTTGAGGGCGAGCTGGGTGTAGGCGGGCTCCAGCGACTTGCGCACCTGGATGCCGCCCAGCGCCTGCTGCCGGCGCAGGTCCGCGGTGAGCGACGTGCGCTCCTCGTCCAGGGCGCGCAGCTCCCGGTCGGTGTCCTCGTCCTCCGTGCCGTGTGCCAGCGCCCAGGAGCGCAGTGCCCTGGCGGCGGTGCGGCCGCCGGCCGGGCTCTGGAGGAGCGGGCCGCCCCGGGCGCCGGCGGCCGTGATCCGGGAGGCGTCGGCGGGGTCGATGTCGGCCACGTCCACGGAGCCGTCGGCGAGCGCCGCGGCCCGCTTGTCGCGCGGTACCTCGTGCAGCACGATCTCGGACAGCTTGGCCGGGCGGCCCCACCAGCGCGGGTTGCGGGCGAGGACGACGTCCTTGCCCTTGGTGTCGATCTTCTGCACGGCGAACGGGCCCGCGCTGACCTTCAGCTTCGTGCGGGCACCGTCGTTGAAGGAGTTCGCGGTGCCCATCACGTCCTTGGGGTACAGCGGCGAGAACAGCGACCGCCAGTCGGCGTAGGGGCGGGCGAAGGTGACCTTGACCTCCAGGTCGTTGGCGCCGCGTTCGACCTTCTGGACGCGGTCGTAGCCGGCGTTGCGGGCGGTCCAGTAAGCGGAGTCCTTGCCGGACAGGGCACGCCACTGGGCGGCGAAGTCGGCGGCGCCGATCTCGCGGCCGTCACTCCAGACCGCCTGCTGGTTGAGCCGGTAGACGACGACCTGCTTGGGCTCGGTCGCCACCACCCGGGCGGACTCCAGGTAGTCCTCGTCGCGCTGCGGGCGGCCGCGCGCGTCCATCCGGAACATGGCCGGCAGCACCGCCTGGGCGATCCGGGTGGTACCGGCGTCGGCGTCCGCCTGGAAGGTGTTCAGCGTCTGCGGCATCGCGTCCACGGCCCAGCGCAGCGTGCCCCCGTCGGCGACCTCGTGGCGGGCCGCGGGAGCGATGTCCTGTCCGGCCAGCGGTTTGCCGCCGTCGTCGTCGGAACCGCAGCCGGCCAGGAGGGGCACCGCGAGGACGCCCGCGGTCAGGAAGGCCGCCGAGCGCATGACCGCGCGGCGCCCGACACCGTCGTAGGACATCTGTGCTACCTCCGTGGAGCCGCTGCCGCCGATGGCCCGGACGACCCGGGTGGGGAATGTCACATTTGGCGGTATTTTGGTGCTCATCAGATCTACGGCCCACTGAAGAGGAAAGGGTTCGCCGGCCGGAGGCGACACGGCGGCGCGGGCCCGGAAGGCCACCCGCCCGGCGCAACGCGCGCCGAGCACACGACCGAACCGGCACAAAACGAACACAGAGCGCATGCGAGCACGCACGAGGGATGTGCAATCCGCCAATCGCCGCACATCCCCTTCCCACCGGCAGGTGTGACGCGCGACACTCGCAGACGCATGAACGTTGCCGCCTGGGGCCGCACGGCCCGTGGAAGCGAGGTACGTCATGTCCGTGCACGACGACCTGACATCGGTCCAGCGCGCCCTCGACGACCTGCTGCGGTCGGTGGCCCGGCTGGAGCAGCAGCTCGCCGGCGGGCTGGAGATACGCCGCGTGCGCACCGACGCCGATCACCTGCGCGAGAGCGTCGCCCTGCTGCGCGAGGCCTCCCGGAGCTCCACCGCCACACAGCGCCCCGCCCTCGTCACCATCTCCGACACGCCCTACGACATCTCCCTGTGGACGGACTCGGACGACGAGGGTCTCGGCTCCCGAAACCGCCACGCCCCCTGACCCGACCGACCGGAGTCCCACGTTGGCCACTGGTACGGAACCTCCCGCCACAGAACCCCATACGCTCCGCGGCGGCGTCCGCTCCCCGGCGCGCGCCTCGATCGCCGCTCCGCACCTGCGCACCGACCGCTGGTGGCTGGCGCCCGCCGCCACCGCGGCCGGTCTGTTCGCCTTCGTCGTGTACTCGACCTGGCGGGCTTTCGCGAACACGCACTACTACGCGGCCCCGTACGTCTCGCCGTTCTACTCGCCCTGCCTGGCGCAGAACTGCGAGACCATGCGCGCGGGCCCCAACTACGACCTCTTCGGCAGCTGGTGGGTGATCTCCCCGGCGATCATCATCCTGGTCTTCCCCCTGGGCTTCCGGCTGACCTGCTACTACTACCGCAAGGCCTACTACCGGGGCTTCTGGGCGTCCCCACCGGCCTGCGCGGTCGCCGAGCCGCACCAGAAGTACACGGGCGAGACGCGCTTCCCGCTGATCCTGCAGAACGTCCACCGGTACTTCTTCTACGCGGCGATCCTGGTCGCCGGCGTGCTGACCTACGACACCGTGCTGGCCTTCCGCGACCAGCACTACCGCTGGGGCCACATGGGGCTCGGCACGCTCGTCTTCCTGGTCAACATCGTGCTGATCTGGGCGTACACGATCTCCTGCCACTCCTGCCGGCACATCGTGGGAGGGAAGCTGAAGCACTTCTCGAAGCATCCCCTGCGCTACCGCTTCTGGCAGTTCGTGAGCAGGCTCAACGCCCGCCACATGCAGTTGGCCTGGGCCTCGCTGTTCAGCGTGGCACTCGCCGACTTCTACGTGTTCCTGGTCGCCTCCGGCGCCTTCGACGATCCGCGCTTCTTCTAGCGACGTACCAGTGAGTGGGGTCTGTGATGTCCGTGGTGGACCGGCAGGAGTGGGACGTCGTGGTGGTCGGCGCGGGCGGCGCCGGGCTGCGCGCCGCGATCGAGGCGCGCGAGCGCGGGGCGCGTACGGCGGTGATCTGCAAGTCGCTGTTCGGCAAGGCGCACACCGTGATGGCCGAGGGCGGCATCGCGGCGGCCATGGGCAACGCCAACGAGCACGACAACTGGCAGGTCCACTTCCGCGACACCCTGCGCGGCGGCAAGTTCCTCAACCAGTGGCGGATGGCCGAGCTGCACGCGCAGGAGGCGCCGCAGCGGGTGTGGGAGCTGGAGACCTGGGGCGCGCTGTTCGACCGTACGAAGGACGGCCGGATCTCGCAGCGCAACTTCGGCGGGCACGAGTACCCGCGCCTGGCGCACGTCGGCGACCGCACCGGCCTGGAGCTGATCCGGACGCTGCAGCAGAAGGTGGTGTCGCTGCAGCAGGAGGACTTCAAGGAGACCGGGGACTACGAGTCCCGCCTGAAGGTCTTCCAGGAGTGCACGGTGACGCGGATCCTGAAGACCGTGTCCGACAGCGGCTCCGCCGCGGGTGACCGTGTCTGCGGGGTCTTCGCCTACGACCGCGAGTCCGGCCGTTTCTTCGTGCTGGAGGCGCCCGCGGTCGTGATCGCGACCGGCGGGATCGGCAAGTCCTTCAAGGTGACGTCGAACTCGTGGGAGTACACCGGCGACGGCCACGCCCTCGCGCTGCTCGCCGGGGCGCCGCTGCTGAACATGGAGTTCGTGCAGTTCCACCCGACCGGCATGATCTGGCCGCCGTCGGTGAAGGGCATCCTCGTCACCGAGTCGGTGCGCGGCGACGGCGGGGTGCTGCGCAACGCCGAGGGCAGGCGGTTCATGTTCGACTACGTCCCCGACGTCTTCAAGGAGCAGTACGCCGAGACGGAGGAGGAGGCGGACCGCTGGTACGAGGACCCGGACAACAACCGGCGCCCGCCGGAGCTGCTGCCCCGTGACGAGGTGGCCCGCGCGATCAACTCCGAGGTGAAGGAGGGCCGCGGCTCGCCGCACGGCGGGGTGTTCCTCGACGTGTCGACGCGGATGCCGGCGGAGGTCGTCCGGCGGCGGCTGCCGTCGATGTACCACCAGTTCAAGGAGCTGGCCGACGTCGACATCACGGCGGAGCCGATGGAGGTCGGGCCGACCTGCCACTACGTGATGGGCGGCATCGCGGTCGACTCCGACACGGCGGCGGCGCGCGGGGTGCCGGGACTGTTCGCGGCCGGGGAGGTCGCGGGCGGCATGCACGGCTCCAACCGGCTCGGCGGCAACTCGCTGTCCGACCTGCTGGTCTTCGGGCGCCGGGCGGGCCTGCACGCCGCCGAGTACGCGCAGGGACTGGCGTACGGGCGTCCGCCGGTGGACGACGCCCAGGTGGACGCGGCGGCGGCGGAGGCGCTGCGGCCGTTCTCGGCGGAGGAGGCGGGGGCCGGGGAGGAGACGGCGGCCGGGACGCCGCCGGAGAACCCGTACACCCTGCACCAGGAACTCCAGCAGACCATGAACGACCTGGTCGGCATCATCCGCCGCGAGAGCGAGATGGAGCAGGCCCTGAAGAAGCTCGGCGAGCTGCGGGTACGGGCCCGGCGGGCCGGGGTGGAGGGGCACCGGCAGTACAACCCCGGCTGGCACCTCGCCCTGGACCTGCGGAACATGCTGCTGGTCAGCGAGTGCGTGGCACGGGCCGCGCTGGAGCGCACGGAGTCGCGCGGCGGGCACACCCGCGAGGACTACCCGGCGATGGAGCGCGACTGGCGCCGGATCAACCTGCTGTGCCGGCTGACCGACCCGACCGGCGGACTGGCGGCGACGGACCCGGTCCGCGGCCAGATCACCCTCACCCGGGAGACCACCGAACCCATCCGCCCCGACCTGCTCGCCCTCTTCGCGAAGGAGGAGCTGGTCAAGTACCTCACCGAAGAGGAGCTGTACGAGTGAGCAGCTACGAGGCCCGCTTCAAGGTGTGGCGGGGTGACGCCCAGGGCGGCGGCCTGGAGGACTTCGAGGTCGAGGTCAACGACGGCGAGGTGGTGCTGGACATCATCCACCGCCTCCAGGCCACCCAGGCGCCGGACCTGGCCGTGCGCTGGAACTGCAAGGCGGGCAAGTGCGGTTCGTGCTCCGCGGAGATCAACGGGCGCCCGCGGCTGATGTGCATGACGCGCATGTCGGTCTTCACCCGGGAGGAGACGGTCACCGTCACCCCGCTGCGGACCTTCCCGGTGGTCCGGGACCTGGTGACGGACGTCGGCTACAACTACACCAAGGCCCGGGAGGTCCCCTCCTTCGTCCCGCCGGCCGACCTCGGGCCCGGCGAGTACCGCATGTTCCAGGAGGACGTGGACCGGCCGCAGGAGTTCCGCAAGTGCATCGAGTGCTTCCTGTGCCAGGACGTGTGCCATGTCGTGCGCGACCACGAGGACAACAAGCGGGCGTACGCCGGCCCGCGCTTCCTGATGCGCGTCGCCGAACTCGACATGCACCCCCTGGACGCCGCCGCGGACTCGGGCCTGGACCGCAAACGCACGGCCCAGGACGACCACGGCCTCGGCTACTGCAACATCACCAAGTGCTGCACGGAGGTCTGCCCCGAGGGCATCCAGATCACCGACAACGCCCTGATCCCACTGAAGGAACGGGCGGTGGACCGCAAGTACGACCCGCTGGTGTGGCTGGGGTCGAAGATCCGGCGGCGGTCGTCGTAGGGGCGGTGGCTCAGGGGGTACGGCCTGGGCGCTGGGACAACGTCTGCAGGAACAGGCCGAGGACGAACACGGCCATGCCGAGGAGCGCGACGACGAAATAGGCGCCGGGTTGGCTGTTGAGCGGGCCGAAGTACTGGAACACGCCCATGCCGACGGCAGCGGTCAGCATCCCGTACCCCCACAGTTCCGGCCGCAGAACCTTCTTCCGGCCGATCGGTGGCACCCATCCGGTGGTGATCCCCGCGATCCCGATCACGACTCCCGCCGTGACGACCAGCACAACCCCCCACACCAGTACCTCATGCATACCGATCATCCTCCCATCAAGCCGTGGTCATGACAGGCGAACCCAGTCTTCCCGGTACGCCGTCCAGTCGTCCTCCGTGGCGGCGAAGTCGACGTACAGCGCGACGCCGAAGCGTTCGCGGCCGGGGTCCGTGCGGGAGAGGCCGAGGCGGACGCCGCGGACGGCGGCCGGGACCGTTTCGGCGGAGGCGCGGTGGCCGAAGCGGTTGTCGTGGAAGAAGGGCAGGCCCATCAGCAGGTCGGTGGTGGGCGGGGTGGCCTCCAGGGCGAGGGAGGTCTGCTGGGCGACGTAACCGCCGTACAGGCTCTGCAGCGGCTGCATGGTGTCGTACGACATCAGCGCGATCTGGTCGACACGGCGGGCGACCTGGCCGAAGTACGCCTGCGACCACCACTTGGGGTGGCCGGTGAACGTGCCCCACAGGGAGTGGAACGCGGGCAGCGGGTCGATCTGGTGGGCGGCGACGGACAGCGGGACACCGTGGGCGCGGGTGACCTCGCGCAGGTCGTCGAGGAGGTCGAGGTAGTGGCGGTCGCCGGAGTGCAGCGGCTCCAGGTCGAAGTGGGCGCCGTCGAAGCCGGCCGCCAGGATCTCGCGAGTGGAGGCGACCACGGCGGCGCGCGTCGCGGCCCGCTCCAGCCGCATCCCGTCGGGGCTCTCGGTGGCCAGTACGTCACCGAGCCACGCCTGCACGCGGACGCCGGGGAGCGCGCGGTGCACGGCCGGTATCAGCCAACCGGCCCTGGCGTAGGCCGACTTGGGCAGGGTGCCGTCGTGTTCGAGCGGGCCCGCGTGCACGTACAGGTCACGGATGCCGGTGGAGCGCAGCCGACGGGCGAGGGCCTGGACGTCGGCGTCCTTCTTCCGCCCGTCCACCCAGGCGTGACCGAGCCAGATCGCGTCCTGGCCCCTGGTGTACGTCCCGTCGGCGGGGTCGCCCCTGTAGTTCACCCGGAGGGCGGTCTCGGCGGCGAGGAGGAAGAGGACCGGCAGCAGGACGAGGGCGAGGGCGATGCGGAGGGCCCGGCGGAAACAACGGCGCCGGCTTCGGCGGGGCGGGGTTTCATGGCTCTGGCCGGTGTCGGACCGCGCTGTGTCGCCGGTGCTCTCCGTGTCGCCGGTGCTCTCCGTGCCAGTGGTCTCTTCCATGCCGATGTCCCCTCCCGCGTTGTCGTGTCCCGCCCGCCCCACCACTGACGCAGCCCCGGTCGCCTGCCCGGCCGGGTGGTCATACGCTCCGAAATGTGACGTCATCCCTGTTCCGGACGGCCAGGCCGGGGCGCGCGACCCCGCGCCTGGCCGTGCGCGTGGCGCGCGCCGTGCTGGGCGGCGCGGTGGGGCTCGTGTGGCTGCTGCTTCCCGGGATGACGATCAACAGCGGCTCCGCGGTTGCGCTCCCCCGGGCCGGTCCGGTGACCGTCGCCGCCGCACCGCGGCAGGACGAGACCTCTGCGGCCTACCTCGCCCTGCCGCTCGTCGTGGTGGTGGCGGCGGGCGTGCTCGCCGGATACGGGTACGTACGGCGGACCCGGCGGGCGAGGACCCGTACGACTCCCGGCGGCGGCCCGACCGCGCCGCCTTCGTCGCCGTCCGACGAACTCGACGAGCAGTCAAGGGAGTTGCTTGTCCAGGCGGACGACTGGGTGCGCACCAGCGGCGAAGAGCTCGGCTTCGCCGAGGCCCGGTTCGGCGCAGCGGCCGTCGAGCCCTTCGCACAGGTGGTGCGGGAGGCGAAGGCGGAGCTGGCGGCCGCCTTCCGGATGCGTCTGCGCTACGACCAGGGCGTCCCGGAGGACCCGGCGGCCCGGCGGCAGGCGCTGGCCGGCGTGGTCGGGCGCTGCGAGGAGGCCGGCCGGCTGCTGGACGCGGCGGCCGACGGGTTCGACGAGCTGCGCGACCCGGACCGGGACATCGGCGGGGCGCTGGAGGTGGCGGAGGCACGGTTCCGGGAGCTGACGGGCCGGACGGCGGCGGCCGAAGCGGTGCTGACCGACCTCGCCCGGCGGTACGCCCCCTCCGCCTCGGAACACGTCACGGGATACGCGGAACAGGCCAAGGACCGCCTGATGTTCGCCACCGTCCGCCTCAACCAGGCCCGCCAGGAAGCAGATCGAGGCGAGAACGGGCACACGGCGGGCCAACTGCGCGCCGCCGAGGGCGCCGTGGCCCAGGCGGCCGTGTTCCTCGACGGCATCGAACGGCTCGCGGCCGAGCTGGACAAGGCCGCGGCGATGATCCCGGCCGCGCTCAGCGGGGCGGAGGCGGAGAGAGCCGGCACCGCGGACCGCCTCACGGACGTACCGGCCGGTGAGACACGGGCCCGGATCCTGCACGCCGACTCCGTCCTGGCCTCCGTACGGCAGGAGTTGACCTCGGGGCGGCTGTACGACCCGCTGGACGTCCTGCACCGGATCGTCGAGGCGACGGCGCCGCTCGCCACGGGACGTACCGGCGTACTGTCCGCCGCCGCCCTGCTCACCGCCCGCAGCGCCACCGCCGCCGCGGCCGACTTCATCACGACGCACCGGGGCGCGGTGGGCACCACGGCCCGCACCCTGCTGGCGGAGGCGGAACGCCTCCTGGCCTCCCGGCCCCCCGCCGACGTCCCGCACGCCGACACCCTCGCCCGCGAGGCCCGGGATCACGCCGAACAGGACACCCGCACCCACGGGAACCCCTACGCCGAAGCGGACACCCACACCCCCGGAACCGCCGGAGCCGTCCTCGGCGGAATCCTGCTCCCCGGCCCCTCCCCCACCGGCACCCCACCGAGCTTCGGCGGTCCCCGCACCCGGAACCGCCGTTCCCTCCAACTCGTCTGACTCTCCGTTAACCCATTTGTATGATGATGAGGCCATGACACGGGTCGGTTCGGTCTGGCAGTGCGGACGGACGGGGGCAACGGGACGTGATCAATCCGGGGGAGATTCCGCAGTTCACCGGGGACCTGGAGCAGCTGGAGGAGGACTGTGCCGGGCTGAAGGCGGACGCCGGGCAT
>NZ_QFDQ01000049.1 GCF_003270085.1 Streptomyces triticisoli
GGCAGCGCGGCGTGCGCGACGGGCCGGCGCGCGGGGCGGGGCGGCCGGGCTCTGCCCGTCAGGTCGTGCCGTCAGGCCGCGCAGTCCGGGCAGACACCGCGGTACGTGAGTTCCACCTCGGACACCGAGAAGCCGAAGCGCTCCGACTCCGGAAGGTCGGCGAGCGGATCGCCCACCGGGTGCACATCCCGGATCGCGCCGCAGCGGGCGCACAGCAGGTGATGGTGGGGGCGGTGCGCGTTCGGGTCGTAGCGCTTGGCCCGGTGGTCCGTCGAGACCTCGGCGACCTCGCCCAGGTTCACCAGTTCGCCCAAGGTGTTGTAGACCGTCGCCCGCGAGATCTCCGGCAGCCTCCGTACCGCCCGCGCGTGCACCTCGTCCGCGGTCAGATGGATGTGGTCGCCGTCGAGCACCTCGGCCACCACGCGCCGCTGCGCCGTGAGGCGCCAGCCACGCGTCCGAAGTCTCCCCAACAGGTCACTCATATGTGTCAGCGTAACAGCGGTTCGACCAAAATCGAGACCGCATACACCCCTGGAGCCCTACTTGACTTGGACTTCGTCCATTGTAGGATCGGTAATGATCCACGCCAGGGACAGACTTCCGCGGGGACAAGGACACGACCGGCCAGGAGCCGGGTCCTGAACGCACGCGACGAACCACTCACCGAGGAGCGAGCTTTGCCCGAGAACAACCAGAAGCCGTTGACCACGGCTGCCGGCGCACCGGTTGCCGACAACCAGAACTCCCTGACGGCCGGTCCGCGCGGTCCGATGCTCCTGCAGGACGTGTGGTTTCTGGAGAAGCTCGCGCACTTCGACCGCGAGGTCATTCCGGAGCGCCGGATGCACGCCAAGGGCTCGGGCGCGTTCGGCACCTTCACGGTGACCCACGACATCACGCGGTACACGAGCGCGAAGATCTTCTCCGAGGTCGGCAAGAAGACCGAGATGTTCGCCCGGTTCTCCACCGTCGCGGGCGAGCGCGGCGCGGCCGACGCCGAGCGCGACATCCGCGGCTTCGCCCTGAAGTTCTACACGGACGAGGGCAACTGGGACCTGGTCGGGAACAACACCCCGGTGTTCTTCTTCCGCGACCCGCTGAAGTTCCCGGACCTCAACCGCGCGGTGAAGCGCGACCCGCGCACCAACCGGTTCTGGGTCAAGTTCCACCACCGCACCCAGCAGGGCATCAAGAACCTCACCGACGCCGAGGCCGAGGCCCTGGTCGGCAAGGACCGCGAGTCCCACCAGCGCGACCTCTACGAGGCGATCGAGAGGGGCGACTTCCCGAAGTGGAAGCTGTTCGTCCAGATCATGCCGGAGGCCGACGCGGAGAACTACCGCTTCCACCCCTTCGACCTCACCAAGGTCTGGTCGAAGAAGGACTACCCGCTGATCGAGGTCGGCGAGTGGGAGCTCAACCGCAACCCCGCGAACTACTTCGCGGACGTCGAGCAGGCCGCCTTCACCCCGGCGAACGTGGTTCCGGGCATCAGCTACTCGCCCGACAAGATGCTGCAGGGCCGGCTCTTCTCCTACGGCGACGCCCAGCGCTACCGCCTCGGCGTGAACCACCACCAGATCCCCGTCAACTCCGCGAAGAACCCGGTGAACACCTACCACCGCGACGGCGCCATGCGGGTCGACGGCAACCAGGGCTCCACCCCGGGCATCGAGCCCAACTCGTACGGCCGCTGGCCGGAGCAGCCGGCCTACCGCGAGCCGGCCCTGGCCGTGGGCGCGGTCGCCGACCGGTTCAACTTCCGTGAGGACGACGACAACTACTTCGAGCAGCCCGGCAACCTGTTCCGGCTGATGACCCCGGAGCAGCAGCAGGTGCTCTTCGAGAACACGGCACGCGCGATCAACGGCGCGTCGCAGCAGACCGTCGAGCGGCACATCGCCAACTGCACCCAGGCCGACCCGGCCTACGGCGAAGGCGTCCGCAAGGCGATCGAGGCCCTGGCCGCCGGCCAGCTCTGAGCCACCCGGCCGCTCAGGCCACCGCGGGTCCTCACACACCCGCGTCCGGCGTGCGTGCTGCCGGCACGCACGCCGGGCGCGGGTCTCTTCGGTACGGCAGCCGTACAGCGGCCGTACCGAAGAGACCCGCGGAACCGCACGACCAGGAGGTACGCATGAGCAGTGGTGCACTGACTCCTGAGCAGACGGATCGCGTCGTGGCCATCGCCATGGACCTCGCCCGCGAGGGCAGCACCGAGCAGCTGGTGGAGTTCGTCGAGCACGGGCTGCCGGTCGACGTGACCGACGCAGGGGGCAACAGCCTCCTGATGCTCGCCGCCTACCACGGCCATGCCGGCACGGTACAAGCCCTGCTCCGCCTCGGCGCCGACCCGGACCTGCGCAACTCCCGCGACCAGACCCCCATCGCCGGCGCCCTGTTCAAGGGCGCGGACGAGGTGGTGGCCGTACTGCGGGAGGCGGGTGCGGATCTCGACGCCGGTACGCCGTCCGCGCGGGCCGCGGCGTCCATGTTCGGCCGCGAGCACCTGCTGCCGGACCGGCCCGGGCACCGGTCGGCGGGCTGATCCGCATGACGTCCGGCGCGGACCGGACGGCGAACTGGCGGACTGCACGACTTCGGCAAGCGGCCCCAGGCCGCGGTCCAGGCCCTGCGCGGCCTGCGCGGACCGCTTGCCGCAGAGGAAGGGGCCGGTGACCCGGATTCCGGGTCACCGGCCCCTTCCGCATGCGTCCACCGGCGGTTCACCGTGTACACCGCGCACGGCGTCGGCTCCGGCGGGGGCAGGCTGATCGCGCTGCCGCTGCGCCCAGGCACCCTGCCCCACCGGAGCCGCGCCGCCTGCCGTCCGGCAGGCAGACCCCCGGCCCCAGCCCCGGCAGACCCGGTGAGCCGGCCGGTCGGCCCGCGTCACAGGTCGAGCACGAGCCGGGCGCACCGGGCGCGGCCGACGCAGATCATCATGGTGTCGTTGGCCTCGCGCTCCTCCGGCGACAGCAGGCTGTCCCGGTGGTCGGGGACGCCCTCGACGACCTTGGTCTCGCAGGTGCCGCAGATGCCCTCGCGGCAGGAGTTCGGTGCCTCGATGCCGTGGTCCTCCAGCGCCTCCAGGATCGTCCTGCCCTCGGGCACGGTGACGCTGCGTCCGGTCCGCTGCAGCACCAGCTCGAACTCCCCGTCGGCGTCGTCGCCGTCGGACTCCCGGGGGGCCGCGGTGAACCGCTCGGTGTGCAGGGTGCCCGGGGGCCAGGGGGCGCAGATCCGCTCGACGGCGGCGAGCAGCGGCTCGGGGCCGCAGCAGTACACCGCCGTACCCTCACGTGGCGTCCCCAGGAAGGGCTCCAGGTCGAGCAGGCCGTACTCGTCCTGCGGGCGCACCTGCACCCGGTCGCCGTAGCGGGCCAGCTCCGGGAGGAAGGCCATGCTCGCCCGCGTCCGTCCGCCGTACAGCAGGGACCAGCGGGCCCCGCGGGAGACGGCCTGTTCCAGCATCGGCAGCAGCGGGGTGATGCCGATGCCGCCGGCGACGAACAGGTACTCGGGGGCGTCGACGAGCGGGAACCGGTTGCGCGGCCCGACCACGTCGACCTCCTCCCCCGGGCGGAGGGCCTCGTGCACCGCCCGGGAGCCGCCACGGGAAGCCGGTTCCCGGAGGACGGAGACGCGCCAGAGGGACCGGTCCGCGGGCGGTCCGTCGAGGGAGTACTGCCGGGTGACGGAGCCGGGCAGGCGCAGGTCCACGTGTGCTCCGGGCTCCCACGCCGGCAGGTCGCCGCCGTCGGGCCGCCGCAGGTGCACCGAGACCACCCCCTCGGCCTCCCAGACCAGCGCGGCCACGCGCAGCCGCAGCCGCTGCTCCCCGTCCGCGACGGGTGCCGCCGCCATCACGGCACCCAGCTCAGGGCGCGGTCCCCGGCGGGGGACAGGCGGATCACGGCGAGCCGTGCGTCCGGGCTGTCGGGGGCACCGGCGGTGCCGGCGCCGTCCGGGCGCCGGACGTCCACGCTCAGCGGGTCGTCGGCCCCCGCCAGCACCATCGCGTCCGCGTCCGCCAGCAGGTGCCGCCCTTCCACCAGCAGCCGTCCCCCGGAGGAGACCAGGACCACGACGTCGCCCTCGGCGCGCTCCAGGGTCGTCCCGGCGCCGGGGTCGACGACCTCCACGCCGGGGCGGACCGCGGCGGGGTCGGCCGTGACCTCCAGGACCGCCCCGTCCGGCAGGGGTTCGGCGATCCGCCGCGCGCCGGGCTGCGGGGCCGTCGAGGGGCCGTGCCCGGCGGCGAGCAGCCGTACCTGCCACTGCCAGGGCTCGCGGCGGGGCGTGTCCGGTGCGGCCGCGACCTCCCGGCAGCCGCCGTCCACCTGCCGGTGGGCGTTGGCGCGGAGCAGGAGCCTCATCGGTTGTTCTCCTTCATCACTCACTCGTGGAAACTCGTGGGAGGTGGCGGGCTCACCGCACCGCGGCCAGGAAGGCCCTGGTCCGCGCGTGCCGGGGTTCGGTGATGACCTGCTGGGCGGGCCCTGTCTCGACGACCTGGCCGGCGTCGAAGAAGGCCACCCGGTCGGCGACGTCGCGGGCGAAGCCCATCTCGTGGGTGACCACGACCATGGTCATGCCGGATGCGGCCAGGTCCCGCATCACGGTGAGCACGTCGCCGACGAGTTCGGGGTCCAGGGCCGAGGTGGGCTCGTCGAACAGCATCAGCTTGGGCCGCATGCACAGCGCCCTGGCGATGGCCACGCGCTGCTGCTGCCCGCCGGACAGGTGCCGGGGGTAGGCCCGGGCCTTGTCCTTGAGCCCCACCTGGTCGAGCAGGTCCAGGGCTCGCTCGGTGGCGGCCTCCCCGGACTCCTTCAGCGCCCGCCGCGGGGCCTCGACGAGGTTCTCCAGCACCGTCATGTGGGGGAACAGGTTGAAGTGCTGGAACACCATGCCGATCTGGGTGCGCCGGCGGCAGATCTCCTTGTCACCGAGCTCGTGCAGCTTGTTTCCGCGCTGCTCGTAGCCCATGACCTGGCCGTCCACCCACATCCGGCCGCCGTCGACGGTCTCCAGGTGGTTGATGCAGCGCAGGAAGGTGCTCTTGCCCGAGCCGGAGGGGCCGATGAGGCAGACCACCTCGCCCCGCCGCACCTCCAGGTCGACGCCCTTGAGGACCTCCAGCCGGCCGAAGTGCTTGCGGACCTTCTCGGCCCTGACCATCGGGACGAGGTCCGCGGCGGCACCGTCGACGGTCATGGCTGCCTCCCGGTGGCGATCGGCGCGTGGGTGCTGAACATCTGTCTCAGCCGCTGCAGCGGGGTCGGGGGCAGCGTGCGGTTGCCGCGCGCGAAGCGGCGCTCGACGTAGAACTGGCCGATGGTGAGGACGCTGGTGACGACCATGTACCAGATGCTGGCGACGATGAGCAGCGGAATGGTCTGGAAGTTGCGCGAGTACAGGATCTGCGCGGAGTAGAGCAGGTCGGGCACGGCCAGTACGCTCACCAGGGCCGTGGTCTTGAGCATGCCGATCGTCTCGTTGCCGGTCGGCGGGATGATCACCCGCATCGCCTGCGGCAGGATCACCCGGCGCATGGTCTGCGTCCTGGTCAGGCCCAGTGCTCCGGCGGCCTCGCCCTGGCCCTGGTCCACGGACAGGATGCCGGCGCGGACGATCTCCGACATGTAGGCCGCCTCGTTCAGTCCCAGTCCGAGGATGGCCGCGACCAGCGGGGTGATCAGCCGGTTGGCGTCGAGGGACAGGCCCGGGATCCCGAAGGACAGCGTCGGGTAGAGCGCCGCCAGGTTGTACCAGAACAGCAGTTGTACGAGCACCGGTGTGCCGCGGAAGAACGAGACATACAGATACGCCGCCGACCGTACGACCGGGTTGACCGACAGACGCATCACCGCCAGGACGACGCCCAGCACGACGCCGATGATCATGCAGACGGCGGTGAGCTCCAGGGTGACGGCCAGTCCGCGGGCGATGGAGATGTCCCGCAGGTAGGTGTTGACGACGTCCCAGCCGAAGCGGGGGTTGGTGAACACCGATCGCAGTGTCGCCGCGCCGATCAGCAGCAGCACGGCGGCCGTGAGCCAGCGGGCGGGGTGCCGTTTGGGGACGACGGTCAGGTCGGGGTCCGCCGCCTTGTCGATGTCCGGGGCGGGAGGGGCGGCAGGGGCGGGCAGGGAGGTCATGTCAGCTCCCGGACTTCGGGAGCAGGCCGGTGGGGACGTCCCACTTCTTCGCGAGCGACTCCATGGTGCCGTCGGAGATCAGGGCCTTCATGGCCGCGTCCAGGGCCGGCTTGAGCGGGGATCCCTTGGGCATGGCGATGCCGAGGGGGGTCGGCTCGTAGTCGGTGCCGGGTGCGACCTCGAACTGGCCGTTGGACGCCTTGGCCTGCAGCGTGAGGGGGACCGAGTCGGCCATGACCGCGTCGGCCCGGCCGCTGACGACGGCCAGGTTGGCGCCGTCCTGCGAGGGGAACAGGTCGGCCTTGACGGGGGCCTTGCCCGCGCCGGTGCAGGTCTTGGAGATGGCGGGGAGCTGGCTGATGCCCTGGATGCTGCCCTTCTGGGCCGCGACGGTGTGCCCGCACAGCGCCATCGGGTCCATCTTCAGACCCAGCGGGTTGCCCGCCTTGACGGCGAGTCCCGATCCGGCGTTGAGGTAGGGCACGAAGTCGACGGTCTTGGACCGCTCCGGGGTGATGGAGAAGGCGGAGGCGCCGATGTCGAACTTGCGGGCGGCCAGGCCGGGCAGGATGCCGTCGAATCCGGCGTTGACGTGGTCGACCTTCAGGCCCAGCTTGGCGCCGAGGGCGTCGGTCATGTCGATGTCGAAGCCGATCATCGTCTTGTTGTCGGTGTCGAAGTACTCGAACGGCCGGTAGGAGGCGTCGCTCGCCACCGCGAGGACGCCCTTGGACTTGATGTCGGCGGGGAGCAGCCCGGCAGCCGCCGTGTCCACCTCGGCCTCGACGGCGGGCCCGCCGGAGGCCGGGGCGGACGGTCCGGAGGCGGCGGACTCGCCTCCGGCGGAGGCGTTGGTGCAGCCGGCGACGGCCAGGGCGAGGGCGGCGGCGAGGAGGGGGAGGCGTATCGGGTGGCGCACGGGATCGTCCTTCTGGAGGGAGGGCAGGGCAGGACAGATGCGGGGGGTGTCAGCGGGTGGCGGACCAGCCGGGCCGGTCGGACCAGCCGGGCCGGCGGCGTCCGGACGGTGGGCGGCCAGGTGGTGGGGCCAGGTGGTGGGGGCCAGGTGGTGAGGGCGCCGATCCAGCGCCCCGGTGCGTCGAAGTCGATGCCGGTGCAGCCGCGGCACGGCGGTCAGGCCTGCACGGTCCGGGCGGCGGTCCGTCCGGCTACTCGGAGGTCTGCTCGGCGGCCAGCATCCGGGTGAGGATCCGGCGGGCCTTGGCGACACCGGCGTCCTGGCCGATGAGGACGTCGTGCTCGCCGTCAGGGCGCTCCCGCATCCCGATCTCCTGCTCGCGCAGCGCGTCGGCGTCCTCGCGCAGCACGGTCTCCAGCCCGACCTCGAGCTCCTTGGTGGCCCATTCGGCGTCGACCGCGAAGTTGCGGCTGAACGCGTAGTAGTACCAGGTGGTCCGCTCGTCGACCGGGGTGATCCCGTTGAGGACCTTGATGAGGTACCCCTCCTCGCGCGGGCGTCCCTGGGCCGTGATGCCGGAGTGCAGCACGTGGTAGCTCGGGATGTGGAACTCGGTGGCGTGGAACCGGTCGTACAGGCCCTCGGTGCCCATGGTCCGCGCGTACAGCGGCGGCGCCTGGACGCCGGGCATGAGCCGGTCCACGGTCACCACGGTGCCGTCCACCTCGACGGTGATGCCGTACTCGGGGATGTAGTCGTCACCGACGGTCGTCTTGTGCAGGAACGTCTCGTGGGTGAGGTCGAGCAGGTTGTCGTGGATGAGGTCGTGCCGGCACTCGAAGAGCATCGTGTGGGTGACCGTCGCCCACTCGGGGTCGTTCATCCAGTGCGTGTCGGGGACCAGGCTCTCGTCGGCGAGGTCCTCGTCGCCGGTCCACACCCAGATCCAGCCGTCCTTCTCCACGACCGGGTAGCGGCGTACGCGGGCCCGGGCGGGGATGGCGGCCTGGGCGGGGACGCGGGTGCACACGCCGTCGGGCCCGTAGGCGAACCCGTGGTACCCGCACTCGACGGAGTCCCCCACGGTGCGGCCGGCGGACAGCGGGTAGGCGCGGTGGGCGCAGCGGTCGGCGAGGGCCACGGCCGCGCCGTCCTGGGTGCGGTACAGCACGATCGGCTGCTTGCAGATGACCCGACGTACGGGCTTGCGGGTGACTTCGGTGGACCAGGCAGCGACATACCAGGTGTTCAGAACGAACACGGCCAGACCTCCTCTGGATGCAGTGCGCACACCGTATACAGTGAGTTCAGGGAAGACAACGGTCCGCGCGAGATGGAATTCTTCGACGGAACGGAACCGAAAACCCGGTCCGATCCCGGTCCGATCCCGGTCCGGAACGGCGCTCAGGACGGAGAACAGAGTTGCGGCCTTTGCGGAGCGACCCCAGGGACACCCGGCCGTTGGGAGTCCGGGTGTACGAGCGACTCCGCGACGAGATCGTCTCGGGCGCCCTGGAAGCCGACGCCACCCTGGTCCAGGAGCAGGTGGCGGAGCGCCTGGGCGTGTCCCGCACCCCGGTCCGGGACGCGCTGAACCGCCTCGCCCACGAGGGGCTGGTCACCTGGCTCCCGGGCAGCGGATACATCGTCAACGCCCTGCAGCCCAAGGACATCGCCGAGGTCTACCAGGTACGGCAGTCCCTGGAGACGCTGGCCCTGCGGCTGGCCTGCGGCCGGCACGACCGGGCCCGGCTGGCCCGGCTGGCGGCGGCGATCGAGGAGATGGCGGCCACCGACCCGGCCGACGCGGCAGCACACTTCGAACTCAACCGGGCGTTCCACCGCCTGCTGATCGAGCCCTGCGACAACGCGCTGCTCCTGCGGATGGTCGACACCCTCTGGGACCACCCGGTCAACCGCCGCATCACCCGCTCCTACGTCCACGAGGCCGGCAACGTCCCGCTCATGGTGAGCGAACACCGCGCCATCCTGGAGGCCGCCCGCGCGGCGGACGAGGAACTCCTGGTCCGCCTCGCCACAGAGCACATGTACACCGGCTACCGCGAGACCCTGCCCGTCGACAGCGGGCTCGACCTGGCCCCGCGTCCGGGGACGGAGGAACCTGGCTGAGGACGGGCCGCCTCACGCGGAGCGCAGATCGAGTTCGGCGCGGACGGTCTTGCCGGGCAGGGCCACGCCCCGGGACACGCGGTCCAGCACCTCCCAGCGGTCGGCGAGCGCGTCGACGAGGAACAGGCCCCGGCCGGTCTCGTCGAGCGATGGCGGCGTTGGCGCCAGGTCGGCGGGCCCCGGCGGCCGGCGTTCACCGCGGGTGTCGGACACCTCGATACGCAGCAGGGCGCCCGGGGTGTGCGTCAGGCGCAGCTCGAAGTCACGGCCCGGTACACGGCCGTGGGTCACGGCGTTGGCGGTCAGCTCGCCGACGATCGTGGCGGCGTCGGAGGGTGGGGTGCCGTGCGGGATGCCCCAGGTGTGCAGTTGAGCGAGGGCGAGGTGCCGGGCGAGGCGGGCGCCGAGCGGAGTGGAGCTGAAGCGCTGGGTGAACGTACTTACGGTAACCGGCCGTTGAGGCGCGGATGGTGCGGTCATGGGCCCAACCTGGCGGCTCAGGACGCCCCTTCACCAGGTGGACACTGCGTACGCCGCGACAACGTACGCGGTTGCGGACTGGGCAGTACATGTGACTACCCGTGAGCGCGGTCGTTGCTCGATGTGTACGGCGGGGCGGGTGCACGGGAGGTGGCCGATGGTGGCGGACAGCACGGTGGGGGCGGTTACGGGCGGCGAACCCGAGTGCTCGGACAGTCTGCGGACGTTCGGGGCGGTCGTCCAGGCGCTGCGGGAGCACGCCGGCCTGAGCCGGACGGAGCTGGGCGAGCAGGTCCGCTTCTCCAAACACACGGTGGCATCGGTGGAGTTGGGCCGCCGCATGCCGGACCCGGCCTTCGTGGAACGGGCGGAGCAGGCCCTGGGCAACACGGGCGCGCTACGGAAGGCCGCGGGCCATCTGGCCCGACAGCCGGGGCTGGCGGCGTGGTTCCGGCAGTGGGCACGGCTGGAGGCGATGGCGATCAGCCTGTGCACGTACGAATGCCGGGTCGTACCGGGCCTGTTGCAGACGGAGGCCTACGCGCGGGCGGTGTCGCTAAGCGTGCCGCCGCTGCCGGACGAGGAGGAGATGAACGCACGGATCGCTGCGCGGCTGGCGCGGCAGGAGCTGCTGTCGACCAAGAGGAAGCCTCCGACGGCGTTCAGCTTCATCCTGGAGCAGGCAGTGTTGGAGCGACACACGGGTGGGGAGGAGGTGACGCAGGGGCTGTTGGACCACCTGTTGGGGGTGGTGGAGCGGCACTGGAACGTGGAGCTGCAGGTGATGCCGTTGCGACGGCCGGTCCATGCTGGGCTGGATGGACCGATGCGGTTGGCAGAGACGCCGGAGAACCAGTGGTTCGGGTACTCGGAGGGACAGAAAAACGGACGGCTCATCACCGACCGGAAAGAGATCAGCGTTCTTCACCAGCGGTATGCGAAACTTCGCACGCAGGCTCTAACCCCCGATGACTCCGTGAGCTTGCTCAAGCGATTGCGAGGAGCGCCATGAGCAGCACGTCCGAACTGGCCTGGTTCAAAAGCAGCTACAGCGGCTCCGAGGGGGACGATTGTGTGGAAGTAGCCGTCTCCTGGCAGGCGTCAGCTCGCGTCGAGGCCGTCCGCGTCCGCGACTCCAAGGACAAGCAAGGCCCCCAGCTCGCCCTCTCCCCCGCCGCGTGGAACGGCTTCGTCTCGTACGCCGCCCAGGCCTGACGCCTTACGACTCGCCCCGCAACGATCAACTCCGATGCGGGGCGCTTGCTTTCACTCACTTGCCCTGGCCTGCGCGTCCGGAACACCCCGCGGGTGCGGTGAGCAGACCGGTCAGCCGCCCACCGACCCTGACAGCGTGGGACCATCCCCGCAGGTGCGGGGAGCAGGCGTCGGACAGCCACACCACGCCCGTGGGCGCGGGACCATCCCCGCGGGTGCGGGGAGCAGAGCGGCGGGCGGATGATGGCCCGGCAGGCACGGGGACCATCCCCGCGGGTGCGGGGAGCAGAGTCTCGCGGTCGCCGCGAACACGTGGACGCTGGGACCATCCCCGCGGGTGCGGGGAGCAGCCCTTGGGGTCGCCGTAGATGATGGCGTGGCCGGGACCATCCCCGCGGGTGCGGGGAGCAGTAGCGGCCAAAGTTTCGGCTATCGGAGCCCCAGGGACCATCCCCGCGGGTGCGGGGAGCAGCCGGCCGCCTTGTCGATGGACGCCTGCGTCGCGGGACCATCCCCGCGGGTGCGGGGAGCAGAGCTGGTACTGGTACGTGGCCGGCACGCTCCCGGGACCATCCCCGCGGGTGCGGGGAGCAGACCAGCGTCCCGGTCCTTGCGGGCCTGAGTGAGGGACCATCCCCGCGGGTGCGGGGAGCAGCAGGTCGACGGCACCGAACGAGCCGACGCCCAGGGACCATCCCCGCGGGTGCGGGGAGCAGACCAGCGTCCCGGTCCTTGCGGGCCTGAGTGAGGGACCATCCCCGCGGGTGCGGGGAGCAGCAGGTCGACGGCACCGAACGAGCCGACGCCCAGGGACCATCCCCGCGGGTGCGGGGAGCAGACCAGCGTCCCGGTCCTTGCGGGCCTGAGTGAGGGACCATCCCCGCGGGTGCGGGGAGCAGCAGGTCGACGGCACCGAACGAGCCGACGCCCAGGGACCATCCCCGCGGGTGCGGGGAGCAGACCAGCGTCCCGGTCCTTGCGGGCCTGAGTGAGGGACCATCCCCGCGGGTGCGGGGAGCAGACCGACAGGCCAGTGCCGACGAACCGCTGCTTGGGACCATCCCCGCGGGTGCGGGGAGCAGAACTGAATTCCCCGCGGTGACGGGGGAGCTGAGGGACCATCCCCGCGGGTGCGGGGAGCAGTTTCACTTCCATGTCCGCCCCCAGTGGCTTGAGGGACCATCCCCGCGGGTGCGGGGAGCAGCATCCCCCTCAGCTCCTGGCCGGGCCCGCAGCGGGACCATCCCCGCGGGTGCGGGGAGCAGACCGTCAACACCCTGGCCTGGGTCACGAACTGGGGACCATCCCCGCGGGTGCGGGGAGCAGACCGTCAACACCCTGGCCTGGGTCACGAACTGGGGACCATCCCCGCGGGTGCGGGGAGCAGGGAGACGCCAATCTGGAGCTAATGGGCGGTGGGGGACCATCCCCGCGGGTGCGGGGAGCAGCGGACCCGTTTCACCACACCGGTCTTGTCCGCGGGACCATCCCCGCGGGTGCGGGGAGCAGTTGTAGAAGACCACGACCACACGAGCGGTCTAGGGACCATCCCCGCGGGTGCGGGGAGCAGCTCATCGCGCGCTTCCACCACGAGGTCGGCGAGGGACCATCCCCGCGGGTGCGGGGAGCAGTACACGGGTCGTACCAGCGAGACAACTTCACAGGGACCATCCCCGCGGGTGCGGGGAGCAGGCATCGGCGGCGGTCACCCTGGCTTGCCTGGTGGGACCATCCCCGCGGGTGCGGGGAGCAGTCGAATCCGGCCCTGGCGGACCCCGGCAACACGGGACCATCCCCGCGGGTGCGGGGAGCAGACTGCGCGACCTGCGGGTTTACGGCGCAGGTGCCGTGGTTTTCATGAGTTTCACCGATTCCGGCAAAGCGTCGATAAGGGGCATGGATGCGCTCATCGGCTCCTGCCGTACCGCCGTCGCTTGGACGCGTTGCTCCAGCCCTTCCGTGGGGTGGTCGCGGCGTTCGAGGAGCTCTGGGCGTTCGGGCGGCGGATCAGGGTGAGGCCCTCGTGGTCGACCGGGTGCCAGGCGTGGTCGTGGGTGCGGAAGGTGAAGCCCTGTTCGTTGTTCGTCGTGTGGGCGAGGAGGGCACGGCCTTGGTCGGCGTATTGCTGGACCTCGTCCCAGAGCAGGTCGCGGATCCGGGCGGACGGGTTGCCGATGAAGACACCGGCGGAGATCTCGAGGAGCCAGCGGGTGAGGAAACCCCTCAGGCTGGGTGGGCAGTTGGTGAGGACGATGACGGTCACCAGGAGAGCTCCACGTCGTCGTAGGCGTCGTGATCATCGGTTCCGCCGCCGTAGTTGCGGCCCGCGGCGACGGTGTGGCCGCCGTCGCTCTGGAGGGTGACGACGTCGCGGTCGTCGTTCGTCGCCCCGGCCGGCGCGGCCTCCGGCAGCAGGAGGCGTTTGATGTCGTTGACGCAGCGGTCGAGCAGGGACGTCTCGTTGATGCGGTCCCGTAGGGCACGGCGGGTGCGCGGGCCGACGTCCTCCTCGTCCTCGGCGGCGACGTCGAAGGCGATCGGGATGCCGATCTCCGTCTTGTACAGGTCGGCGATATCGAGGACGAAGGACAGTTCGTGGCCGGAGTGGACGAAACCGAGGGCCGGGCTGCAGCCGAGGGAGGCGACGACTGCGTGGGCGATGCCGTACATGCACTGGGCGGCGGCGGTGACGGCCTGGTTGACGGGGTCGCCGCTGGTGAAGTCGCCGGGGGTGTAGCGGCGGCCGCGCCAGGGGACGCCGGTGCGGGCGGACTGGGCCCGGTAGCAGTCCTTGACGCGGCTGCCTTCGCGGCCGAGGAGTTCCTGGCGGGTGAGGCCTGCGGGGTCCTCGTCGGGGAAACGCAGTCGGTACATGGCGCGGGCGACGGCGAGTCGGCTGCGGATGTTGGCCCACTGCATGGCTTGTGCTTCGGCGAGTGCGGAGGAGCGGGTCAGGGCGCGGCCGCCGGCGTAGTAGCGCACGCCCTGCTCTCCCACCCAGCAGACGGCGGCGCCGGTTTCGCCGAGGACGCTCATCGCCTGGTGGGTGATGCGGGTGCCGGGTCCGAGGAGGAGGGTGCCGATGGTCGCCGACGGAATGTGGGTGGTGCCGTCGGCATCCTCGGCGGTGATGGCGTTGGCGTCCCGGTGCACGGTGCAGCGCTCGAGGTAGATGAAGGACAGCCGTTCGCCGGTGCGGGTGAGTTGGCGCGGGGTGAGTGCAGCGCGCCGGGAGACTATGGTCACCGTCTCACCCTGTCTTGCCGAGCGGTGCCAGGGTGAGCAGGCCGCAGCCGTATGCCTTGGCCTTGCCGACTCCTTGGGTCAGGGCGCGGCGCAGCAGCCGCGGGTCGGTGACCTCGAGGCGGCCGTCGAATGTGACGGTGACCAGGCTGACGGGTGCCCGGCGGCCGCCCTGGGCGCCGGTGCTACGGGACTTGTCGAAAGCGAGGGCGCGTTTGTCGCGGACGGTCAGTTCGTACCGGTCGCCGTGGTGGGGCTGCTCGGTGTGGGTGGTACCGCCGGGGAGCAGCCGCTTGCCGTCTGCTTTTTCCAGTACGCGGAAGCCGCATGCCTCCTGGCGCTTGAGGAGCCAGCCCATCTGATGCACCGGGGTGAGATGCGCGGTGCGCTTGGTCGGTTCGCCGTCCTTGCGGCGGGCGTGGTGGACGGGGTTGGCGGTGAGACGGAACGCCCATCGGTCGCCGACGGCGAGCCGGTCGAGGAGCGGGCCGTAGGGGCGGCTCTGCCAGCCCGGTTCGGCCGGGTCGGCCGGGTCGGCGGCGGCTGCGGCGGGCCAGCCGGCTTGTTCGACGAGATGGGTGAGGTCGGGCCGGTCGGGGCTGACGACGTACAGCATGACCTCGGCGCGGGCGGTGTGGTCGAGGCGCCACAGCACACGCGGGCCGTCGGGCGCGGGTGTGTCGGTGGGCAGCAGCGCCGGGAACGACGACATGACGGCCGCGTGCATGGCCTGCGGTGAGGACAGCAGGCGGCGGGCACCGGGCCGCGCGGTGTTCACGCGGAAGCGGGTGAGGAACATCAGGCGCTCTCTTCGTCCAAGGCGTCGAACGGGTCGTGCCGGGGCAGTTGCCGGGCGGACGGGTTGGGGATGCGCACGCTGTAGCCGACCTGGGCGCGCAGAGTGTGACGCCGGTGCTCGGCGGCGAAGCTGAGCGGCTGGTCGCGCAGGGTGTCCGCGGTGTTCTGCTCGTGCTCGTCCGCCTCGCGCAGCACGGTCAGTTCGACATCGCCCCGGCCGCGGTACTGCTTGCGGTACCAGGGCGAGGCCTGCCACGGTTCCTCGCGCAGCGCGTCCTGCAGGCCACCGTGGTCGTGGAGGTGGAGCTCGACCGGGAGGGAGGGCGGGCAGGAGCGGCGGCCGAGGAACGGCGCGTACACCGGGGCGCGCAGCGCTGCGTGCAGCTCGGCGAGCAGCGGGCGGTCGCCTTCGAGGGCGGCGACGAACACGGCGTCGGCGAGGTAGAAGCGTTCGGACAGCGGCATGGATTTGCCGGTGACGCCGTGGTGGGCGGTCTGGAAGTCCCGTACTCGGGTTCCGGGTTGGTCGATGCGGACGCCGAACCGCAGGGCGGCCAGCGGCTCCAGCCTGTCGTCGTCGCCGCGTTGGATGCCGGCCGCGGCGGCGAGCATGCCGATGACGCCGCTCTTGGTGGGGGCGGACTCGGTGGTCCGGCGGGCGAAGCGGGCCGAGGCCCCCCAGGACTGCAGGGGGCCCGCGAGCCGGAGGGTGAGCACGCTCATGCGGGCTTCTCCAGGCGCTCGGCGACGGCCTGGCCGACGGCGGCGACGAGTTCGCCGATGTTCTGCGACTCGGTGCCGATCCCGGCGAGCTTCTGGGTGTTCGGACCGACGCGCAGCACCCAGGTGAGCGTGGAGTCCTCGTCGCCGTACGCCCGCTCGATGTCGGGGATGTACTCGGCCAGGCGCTCGGAGGCCTCACAGACGTAGCCGCCCGTCTCGCCGCGCACCGGGTCCTCGAAGGCGGCGACGAAGCTGACGGGCCGGGTGGTGCGCAGCTTGACGATCACGGCGTCGGGCAGCGTGTGGTGCCCGAAGGTGTTGATCTTCCCGGTGGGCAGGGAAGCGACGAAGCCGTGGACGAACGCCTCGACGGCCCGGCGGACCGGATCGGTGCGCGGCTCGTCGTCGCGCAGGCCCTGTCCGAGGTTGGCGGCGAGCTGGTGGATGCCGAGAGCGGCGTAGCGGTAGAGGGTGGCGGAGTTGAAGTCGACGGTGCCGATCATGCCGGCGCCGGTCTCCGCGTCGGTGTTCTCGTCGTCGACGGCGGTGTAGTAGTCGGACTCGTTCTCCACCCGGTGGACGCTGATGGCGTGAGCGACCTGGACGGCGGCGTCGACGTTGATGTCGGCATCGTCCGCCACCATGCGGCCGAACAGGGCGATGTCGACGGAGTGGAGGGTGTCCGCGATCTGCTTCGCCCTGCCCTTGTTCTCCTTCTCCTTCAGATACGCCGTGATGTCGGCAGCGCCCTCGACGGCGAGGCGGGCCAGGCCGTCGAGTTGGCGGGCGCTGAGGAACACCAGGTACTTGGACTGGGGTGCCGGTTCCGGCTCACTGTCCTTGGCCGCGGCTGCCTTGCGCTTGGGGACCTCGGTCTTCAGCCCCGCGGCCTTCACGGTCTCGTCCGCGATCCGCAGCGCGGTCTCCCCGGTGAGAGAGGGATCGAGGGCGGTGATCCGGCCGGCGACCGCCTCCACGATCTTCTTGGTCCGTACGCCGAGCTCGCTCGCGTCCAGCAGGTGCTCGTCCTTGAAGTACGTGCGGGTGGCCCGCTTCCATGCCTGGCTGGAGACGCGGGCGCGCGGCACTCCCCCGTACACCGCGGTCTTGGGCGCGCCGGTGTCGTCGCGGTTGAGGTTGCTGGGCGGGACAGTCTGCAGGGCGTGCACGTCGAGGAAGATGCGGTTCACGAGGCGTCCTTGTCGGTGTCCGTGGTGCTGGTGGTGTCGAAGCCGGCGGAGGCGGGAGCGCCGTCCTTGGGCTGGTCGTGCCAGGCGTGGAAGGAGCGGCCCCACTCCCTGCGGACGGTGTCCGCGCCGCCGGGCCACTGCCAGGTGTAGAGCTGTCCGGCGAGTAGCGCGTGGTCGAGTTCGATGTCCTCGCGGCGCAACAGGACGACGATGTCGCGCAGCCGCTGGGCGAGGACGGCCAGGTCGGGGGCGGTGCCGGCCCGGACCAGGCGCTTGTGCACGGGTTCGTCGATCTCGCCGGGCTTCATCATCCGGCGCACCGCGGCTCCCAGGCCCTGGCGGCGATCCGGCCGGTCGGCCTGGTGCATGCCGGAGCGGCGGGACTGCTGGTGCAGCGCGTAGAGGGTGAGCGCGACGTGCAGGGCGTCCTCGGCCCGGACCAGTTCGCGCTCACTCAACGGCCGGGCACCGTCCGGGGTTTCGTGCAGGGGGCCGGTGTCGATCAGGGCCCATAGGTCCGGTAGCTGCCCGGCTTCCCGACCGGCGCCGCGCCGGAGCCGGGCAAGGGCCGCGACGGCATGGGACTGATCGTCGAGATAGCCCCGTTGCAGGGCGGCGATGTGGCCGGCGGCGAGCCGGGCGACCCGCTCGCGCGGGGTGGCAGGTGCGGTGGCGGTGGTCATGCGGGTGCCTTCACGGTCGTCTCGGGCGCCGGCGCTGCGTCCGCGTCCGGCGGCATGTCGGAGGAGTCGGGGCGTCCCAGGCCCTTGTGCAGAGCGGCGCGGAACCACTTGCCGGCGAGCGCGGAGTTGAACCACTCGGTGCCGGTGCCGTGCTTGAGCTGGACGATCCGGCCCTGCCAGGCCGCGTCCCCGGCCGCGGCCATCAGCCGGTCGCCGAGCCCGCCGAGCCCGCCGACCATCCGGTACACCTGCTGCTGCCAGACGGTGCGCTGCACGTACGGGTCGTCGGTGTCGGCGAGGTGTGCGAGCCAGGTGCGGTACGGGGCTTCGAGGAGACCGTAGGCCAGATCGCGTGCGCTGGAGCGGGGTCCGTCGGCCTCGGTGCCGGCCGCGCGGGCCAGGTTGGTGGCGAGGTCACCGAGCGCGTTGACCGCGAGGTCGGCGTCGCCGACGGCCGCGACGGCCTGCTCGGCGTAGCGGCGGTCCTGCTGGTGGAGCAGGACGACGGCCATGGCCACGTGGTCGTCGACGATCTCGTCGATCACGGACTGCTGCGTGCCGTAGCGTGCGCCGATGATCCGGGCCCGGACGAGGAAGCCGCGTTCCAGCTCTCCCTCCGTCACCAGGCGGGCCACCCACTCCAGGATCCCCGGTCGCAGATAGTCGGCAGGCTCCGGCCCTTGGGTCTTTTCGGCCTCGGTGGCGACCAGTGCGCCGATCCCGCGCCATGCGGAGCGCTCGGGAGCGTGCTCGCGCGGCAGGTAGACCGGACTCCTGCGGAGCTTCTTCTCCTGAGGCTTGCTCCGCCGCCAGGCGGTCATCGGCTCCCGGTGCTGACGGTCGCGGGCGGTGAGCGGGTCGCCATAGCCGAGGACGACGCCGTGCACGCCAGTCTCGTCGAAGTGGAGCCGCAGGCGCCGCGTCTGCCAGGTGTACAAGTCGCGTACGCCGGTAGGGGCGCGCTCGGCGCCGCCCGGGCCGCACGGCTCCCTGCGCCATGCCGGCGCGTCCGCTTCGTCGATCTCCAGGTTGGAGGTGTCGGCGGCCACCAGGTTCAGCAGCAGCGTCTCGCGCAGGGTGCGGCCTTCGACGAAGACGCCACCGAGGTTCCCGGCCCAGCCGACGCCGAGCGGGTAGACCTTGCCTCCCTTGACGCGCTCGTCACCCTCCACGCCGGTCTTGATGCCGGAGGTGTCGTAGGCGTGCGCGTGGACGACCCAGCGGGCCGCCTCGGCGAAGGTGAGCCGCTCGACGGTGGGCATGCGAGCGGTGAAGAACGGCTCTCCGTTGGGGACGTCGGCCACGATCCGGTTGAGGGAGAACACCTCGTCCTGCGCGGTCCGCAGACCCGCGGTCTGGAAGAACGGCGTGTCGGCGCCCAGCAGGTCGAACCGCTCTCGGTGCGCATCGAGATACGCCCCGACCGGCGTGAAGCAGTTCTCGTCCGCCCACAGATCCGCCCACGCGTCGGTGTCCTGCGGCCCGTCGAGTGCGTCGTGCGCGACCGCGAGCAGCAGGCGGACCAGGGCGAACTCCTGGGTGGGCAGGTCACCGACGATGCGCCGCAGGTCGTGTGCCTGCTCGAACACCTCGCGCAGCGACAGCTCGCCCTGACTGCCGTCCTGTCTGAGCACGGGGATCCACGGCCGGGTGGTCAGATCGAACGACAGCACACCCTCGCTGCTGCTGTTCTGGCCGGTTTCAGGCACGGGTCACCTCAAGGCCGTCGCTGTGGCTGTACCGGAGACGGAAGCCTGCCAGGTGGGTCTGACAGTCCTCGTCGAGCGGCAGGATCAGCTGACCGGCGAGCCAGTGACTGTCTTTCACCTGCCAGGCTTGAATGTGAAGTTTCTCGAGCTCGTCGATCGCCTGGTCCATGACGTCGGCGTAGCCGAACTGGATCGGCAGCCGCAGTCCGCAGCTTGCCGCGGTGCGGGCCGCGAGGGCGGTCGGCACCTGGTCCGTGGGCAGTGCCAGTCCGGCGAGGGGGCGGCCCCTGCGGTCCGGCTCCAGCCACGGCAGCGTGGCCAGGGTGCCGTCGGCGCGCCGCTGCACGACCACGACCTCCAGGCTCTCGCGGCTGTCGCGTACCTGGGCCCGCCCCTCGCGGGTGTCGTCCGCGTCGCCGACGCCCGCTGCGACCCAGCCGAACAGCGGCCGGCCGGGGCGGGCGGCGGCATCCAGCCGGAACGTCGCGGCCCGCTCGGCCTGGTCCGCGCGATGCTCCTCGTGGCACGTGCGGGCGGTCTCGAGCGCCTCCGCCCAGCCGGCCGGGCCGTCAAGCCCGTCGGCGTAGGCGCGCTGCACCAGTGGACTGATGTCCGCCGGCAGCCTCACGGGACGCTCCCGGCCGCCGTCGAGGTGCGGCAGCAGGGCGGCAGCGGAACGCAGCAGTGCGTACGCCCCGTACACGGCGACCGAGCCGCGCACAGGCGCGGGCACGGGGGCGCTCCAGTCGACGCCGGTGACCAGGCAGCGTGCCTGGCGCAGCCGCTCGGGCCGGTCGGTCTGCTCCTCGCCGCCACGTAGGTGCCGGTGCAGGCGTCCCATGCGCTGCAGCAGGAGGTCGACCGGGGCGAGGTCGGTGACCAGCAGGTCGAAGTCGACGTCCAGGGACTGCTCGGCGACCTGGCTGGCGACGACGATGTGCGCCGACTGCGGCCGGTCGTCGGCCTTGCCCGGCGGCCCGAAGCGTTTGAGGAGACCGGCGTCCTTGGCGGCACGGTCGACGTCGATGAAGCACGAGTGGGCGACGGTGACGTTCGCGTCCCCGAACCTCTGCCGCAGTACGGCCGCTGTTTCGAGGACGCGGCGCACGGTGTTGCGTACGACGAGGACGCAGCCGCCTCCGGCGAGTTCCGTCTCCAGCCGGTCGGCGAGGACGTCCACGTCGTCGTCGAACCGCTCCAGTTCTACGTCCGTGCCGCGGGCCGAGGCCGCAGGGCGCCGCATGATGGGCGTCTCGCCGGGCGTGACCGCCGTCAGGAGCGGATAGTCACCGGCCTGGGCAACGGCGTCGAACGAGGCCGCGGCCTCGCCGGTGGCCTTCCCCGCGTACGCCTCGGCCAGCTCCCTTCGCCGGCCGGCCGGCAGCGTCGCGGACAGCACCACCACCGGCACCCGGTACGCGCCCAGCCACGACAGCACCCGGTCGAGATAGACGCTCATGTACGTGTCGTAGGCGTGCGCCTCGTCGATGACGGCGACCTTCCCGGCGATCGCGAGGTGACGCATCGCCAGGTGTCGGCTCTTGAGCCCGGCGAACAACAACTGATCGACCGTGCCCGCAACGAACGACGACAGCATGGCCTTCTTCCGTCCCCGCAGCCACGCGTGCGCGACGAGTTGGGCGGCAGCGAAACGGTCACGGTTCGACGGCCGCCACTCACGCTCCTCGGGTCCGTCCAGGTCGACCGCGGCGATCCGCCGGCTCCTGCCCATGAGATCGGCGAAGTCGTCGTTGAGAGCAGCCTTGGAGTGGGCGAGCAGCACCGAGTAACGGGTCCCTTTGGGGGCAGGCAGGCGGTCGAGCCAGTCCAGCAGGCGAGGAAACATCGCGTTGCCGGTGGCCATCGTCGGCAACGCGAAGAACACACCGCCCGCCCCGGACCGCGCGGCAAGGACCTCGACAGCGGCGAGCGCGGCCTCCGTCTTGCCCTCCCCCATCGGCGCCTCGATCACCATCAGCCCCGGCTCGTCCATCCCCCGTGCCAGTTCGACAGCCGCCTCCTGCACCGGCCGGACCTTCGCCCCCGGCGGAAGGTCGAACCGGGACGCGAACAACTCCTGCACATCCTCGGCCGGCTCCTCGGCACGCCACGGGCCCGGCAGGTCCAGTCCACGCCAGGCGGCCGCGATGCGCTCCGGGCCCGTGCGGGGTACGTCCTCGGGAAAGTAGGGGAAGAGGTCGGGATTGCTGGCGATCCAGTCGGAGACGATGACCAGTGCGGAGAGCAGCACCTGTGCCGGCTGCGGCAGTTTCACCGCCCGCCAGGCCGCCAGGTGCTCCCGTACGCCGAACTCGTCCGCGCAGGCATCGAGCAGTTCCTCCTGCACCCGCTTCCACAGCGTCCGGCTCGGGCCGTGCGTGCGCAGCAGATAGGGGTGACGGTCGAGTGCCTGGATCTGGCCGTGCTCGGGCGGCACCCCGTGATGCCCGCCCACCGCCACCGTGAACTGCCCGGTCTGCTTGACCGTCCAGCCGTGCCGTTCCTCCAACCACTCCCCGAGCAGCACCTGTCCGGCCAACCCGTGCGGCGCGAGCCGCCGGTCCGCGCCCATCGCCTGCCGCGAGCGCATCTGAAGCCCATGACCACGCATGACCTGCGCCAACTGCTCCACCTGGCAGGCGAACGCGGGCGTCGCCTTTCCAATGTCATGCACACCGGCCAGCCACACCACCAGCCGGCGTGCATCCGCCTCCCCACCGGGCAGCGCACCGGCGATCAGTCTCCGCACGGACAGCGGTAGCCACTTGTCCCACAGCCGCCCGGCCACGGCGGCACTGTCCTCCATGTGCCGCCACAACGGCAGCCATCCGTCGGAATCACGCTCGTGCTTGGCCCACACGCTCAACGCCGGCCTGCTCAGCCGGGCGTGAAGCCCCACAGGGGCACCCCCCTCGCCTGTCATGCCAGATACATACAGGATGTAAGTGAAACGTGAGCTCAATATGAAGAAAATGGGGAGGACCTGCCGCCGGTTCAACCCAAGTCACAGACACCGACACCGAGGCGACCCTAAGGTTGGATCTTTGACCAGGCCTCCACGACAGGAACCCGGAGGGGCCATATGCGCCTTTTGCCGGACTCGGCGAAACTCATGGAAACCACGGCACCTGCGCCGTAAACCCGCAGGTCGCGCAGTCTGCTCCCCGCACCCGCGGGGATGGTCCCCGAGAAGCAGATCGCCGACGCGGCTGAGGCGCCTGCTCCCCGCACCCGCGGGGATGGTCCCGATTGCTGCGGCCACGGTGTCGGGCCAGTTCACTGCTCCCCGCACCCGCGGGGATGGTCCCTGATCACCCGGCCCAAGACCGTTCGAGCCGGTCTGCTCCCCGCACCCGCGGGGATGGTCCCGACAAGCTGTTCACGTCGTGGTACGGGTTCCACTGCTCCCCGCACCCGCGGGGATGGTCCCGGTGTAGATCTGGGCGCCATCGACGGTGGTGCCTGCTCCCCGCACCCGCGGGGATGGTCCCGGCGAGACGCTGAAGGCCACCGAGTCGGGTCTCTGCTCCCCGCACCCGCGGGGATGGTCCCTCCGGCCGGATGCTGACGTATCCGCGGCCGACCTGCTCCCCGCACCCGCGGGGATGGTCCCGTGACGCTGCCGCCGGCGGGCTCGTTGAACTTCTGCTCCCCGCACCCGCGGGGATGGTCCCTCGGTGCGGGACGGCTTCAAGACCGCCTGGGACTGCTCCCCGCACCCGCGGGGATGGTCCCAGGAAGTGGACCGCTGGCTACGCGCTCGGCTCCTGCTCCCCGCACCCGCGGGGATGGTCCCGCGATCGTCTTGTTCCCGGCACCGGGCTGCGGCTGCTCCCCGCACCCGCGGGGATGGTCCCGAGCGGGCAGTGACCGGCCCGACGTAGTACTCCTGCTCCCCGCACCCGCGGGGATGGTCCCCCGCCGCCGGCCAGGCCGCCGTCGGCGAATCCCTGCTCCCCGCACCCGCGGGGATGGTCCCTGCAACGGCTGCGGCTGCCGTTGCGGCTGGGTCTGCTCCCCGCACCCGCGGGGATGGTCCCACCCCGCCGGCTCCGCGCCAGTCTGGAACTCTCTGCTCCCCGCACCCGCGGGGATGGTCCCGACACGTGCTCCCCGGGCCGGTACCGCCACACCTGCTCCCCGCACCCGCGGGGATGGTCCCTCATCTCGAAGAGTAGACCTATGCGCCGTAGTCTGCTCCCCGCACCCGCGGGGATGGTCCCCCGCCGTCGGCCAGGCCGCCGTCGGCGAATCCCTGCTCCCCGCACCCGCGGGGATGGTCCCTGGGCAGCGACCATGGCCGCGCTGCCCGCCAGCTGCTCCCCGCACCCGCGGGGATGGTCCCAGCGCGTCCTGTACCTGCAGGCGCATGGCTCCCTGCTCCCCGCACCCGCGGGGATGGTCCCAAGCAGCTCAAGGACCTCGCGAAGCAGCGCGACTGCTCCCCGCACCCGCGGGGATGGTCCCGGCCGCGGCGCGGTGCCGGGGTGGTTGACCTTCTGCTCCCCGCACCCGCGGGGATGGTCCCACCGCGGTCAACGGGCCCGAGCGGATCAAGCTCTGCTCCCCGCACCCGCGGGGCGTTCCGGTGACGAAGTGGCGGTCCTGTCCGTCAACAGCGGGCTCTGCCTGGTGCCGGAGTCGGAGGAGCCCGACTAAGGACGGGGCCATACGCGACTGACCACGCTCATCCGTCCTTCCCCCCTTCCTCCGGGGAAGGAGAAGAAGCCGTCTCATGCAGACTGGTGGTCGAGGTAAATGGCAAAGACGCCGTGGGCTTCCTTCTCGGGCGGGTAGATGTCGCGGCAGGCGGCCAGCAGCTGGTCACGGGTCATACCGGGTTCGCCGATGGCGGTGTTGTCCTCGGCGTCCAGCATCTCCTCGAAGGACCCGTACTCGTTGAGGGCGGTGATGCGGGCAAGGAGAGTATCGTCACCGGAGTTGAACCGCAGCCGGTCCCCGGCGGCCATTTTGCGGATCTTGGCATAGCCGACGCGGATCTCGATGGCCTCGGATCCGGCCGCGATCAGGTCGAAATAGGGCCTGCGGATATTGAGCGAGTGCTCGACGGACGACGGCGGGGTGGTCATCGCGGTCTCCTTCACGTTCCGGGCGAAGTGGCGGGCAGGGATCAGGCGGGCGGCGGTTGCCGCGGTGAGCCGTTCGCGCAGGCCTTCGACGACGGCCTGCCGGGGATAACAGCCGGTCAGGACATGCGTATGGCAACTGGCCGTTGAGGTGCGGGAAGTGCGGTCATGGGCCCAACCTGGTGCCCCGGAGCACCCTTTCACCCGGCAGGCACTGCGTACGCTACGGCAACGTACGCAGTCACCCAATAGACAGTACATGTGACTATCCGTGAGCGCGGTCGTTGCTCGATGTGTACGGCGGGGCGGGTGCACGGGAGGTGGCCGATGGTGGCGGACAGCACGGTGGGGGCGGGCACGGGCGGCGAACCCGAGTGCTCGGACAGTCTGCGGACGTTCGGGGCGGTCGTCCAGGCGTTGCGGGAGCACGCCGGACTGAGCCGGGCGGAACTGGGCGAGCAGGTCCGCTTCTCCAAACACACGGTGGCATCGGTGGAGCTGGGGCGCCGCATGCCGGACCCGGCCTTCGTGGAACGGGCGGAGCAGGCCCTGGGCAACACGGGCGCGCTGCGGAAGGCCGCGGGCCATCTGGCACGGCAGCCGGGGCTGGCGGCGTGGTTCCGGCAGTGGGCGCGGCTGGAGGCGATGGCGATCAGTCTCAACACGTACGAGTGCCGTCTGATTCCGGGACTGTTGCAGACGGAGGCGTATGCGCGCACGCTGTTCGTGAACCAACTGCCGCCGCTGGGTGATGAGCAGATCGAGGCCCAGTGGGTGGCGCGAGCGAAGCGGCAGAGGCTGCTGCGGGAGCGGCCGAACACGGCGTTCAGCTTCATCCTGGAGGAGCATCTGTTCCTGCGGCGCACGGGCGGGGTGGATGTGACACGGGAGCTGATCGGCCACGTGCTGGAACTGGCGGAACTGCGCAACGTCGAGGTGCAGGTGATGCCGTTGGAGCGAACAGCCCACGCAGGCCTGGCTGGCCCCATGCAGTTGCTGGAGACACCCGAGGCCCGGTGGTTCGCCTACAACGAGGGGCAGCGTGGTGGCCTCTTCTTCTCCGACCCGAAAGAGGTCAGCGTCCTCCAGATGAGGTATGCCAGGATGCGTTCGCAGGCTCTCTCCCTCGAAGACTCCCTGGGCCTGTTGCAGCAGATGCGAGGAGCCTGATGAGCACGAGTGAACTGGCCTGGTTCAAGAGCACTTACAGCAGCAGCGGAGACGGCGACTGCGTCGAGGTGGCCGTCTCCTGGCAGGAGCCGGCAGCCGCCGAGGCGGTCCGCGTCCGGGACTCCAAGGACAGGCGCGGCCCGCAGCTCGCCCTCTCCCCCGCCACGTGGAACAGCTTCGTCTCGTACGCCGCCCAAGCCTGACCCCTACGACAGCGCCCCGCAACGGTCAACTCCGATGCGGGGCGCTTACTTCGTTCACTTGCCTTCGGCCTGCACGCCTTCGGCCGCTTCTCGAAGTAGGTGTGCGCAGTACGCATCTCCTCCTCCCGGTTGGCCTTGCAGGAGGGGGCGAAATGACGTCCTGCCAGGCGGTACAGGGGGTCAAGGCTCCGGAACCCGCGGGTGGGGGACGGTTGACTCCGACGGATCGCGTATCCGAACCGTTTCAACGGGACACTTCGCGGGCTGCCCCACGGCCCTCGCACCGGAACGCGAAGGGCTTGATCGCTTACGCCACGTCGTGGGACACGGCCCCATCGACGCCCGACCAGGAGGCACACCCTCCTCTGAAAAGGGGAGCATTTCGGCCGCCAGTGTTCACATACCGCTCATTTGAGTGCGCGAGTTGCATTCACCTGCCAGATGCTCACGCTTTCAGCAGGATGGGTGTCGTGAGTCCCGGCCAGGAGATCGCGTCCCGCCGGGCGGTGCAGCCGGCCAAGTACTCGGAATGCACAGGTCACCGCCGCATCAACACGGTTCGAGGGCCGTCAGTAGAACTGAGTCGATCCGCTCGGCGATCACAGTGGTGGGCATCCATGGACACCCGGCCGACCGTTCACGGATGGTCGGCTCCCTGCATCGGTGGGGAAAACGACTTCTCGGTGGCCGCGGCGACCGCACGCAACGGAACACCCCCGCGTCGGCGGAAGGACCCTTTGTGACCTGCGGGCCAAGGAAGGCTTTGCTTGGGCTTCGCTTGCGGTACGGCTGTCATGCGGATGAGGGTGAGACCGTCGAAGTCGATGGGGGCGCGGCAGCAGGTGCCTGCGGTGCGGATGACATAACCCTGTTCTGTAGAGGCGGGGCGGACGAGGACGGCGGCGCCGATGCCCCTATGGTTTGTCAAGCCGCGAGGCTGTCGGGAACCGGTAGCGGGGCGCCGGCGATGCACCGGTGGATCTC
>NZ_QFDQ01000005.1 GCF_003270085.1 Streptomyces triticisoli
GCCAGCTCGGCCACGAGAAGGTTCGCGGGCTCCGTGGGCAGCCCCCAGCGGCGCAGCTGCGCCTGGGCGAGCAGACGCGCGAGGCGGGCCCCGCGCCGTGTGGACGACAGCAGCACGCTGAAGTTGGGGAACTGGACGCTTTGCCCGGCCGTGAGGTCGGCGATTTCCTGATTCACGTCACTCAGAGTGGCCGAGCGCACCTAGCGTGGGGAGTGACTGAGGGGTTGCGTGTGGTGACTGTCGGTGACGTGTCCGGTGCTGTCCGGGCTGTCGGCGGGGGCGGCCGGGCGTGCCGCGAGAGCGCGCCGGTGGCGGCGGAGTACGGCGGACTCGCCCAGCAGCAGCGCGTGCGGCCGGTAACCCGGGCCGGACAGTGAACGTTCCAGCGAGGGCAGGTAGTTCCAGCGCACCGCCGGGTGCGCCGAGTGCGCGAAGTGGTACAGGTCGCCGTACGGCAACCACGTACCGCGCGCGAGCAGGGCGAGAAGCACGTTGCGCGGATACAGCCGCAGGCACCGCCCGGCCTCCACCGCGACCGGCGCCCCAGTGACCACCTCCGGGTCGAACCAGCGGTGTTCGACCAGCAGCGACATCCAGGCGAGCTGCGGATGCAGCAGCAGCCGGGGCAGCAGGAAGACGAACACCGCCGCCTGCCACCCGAAGACCAGAGTCACGGCCGCCGTCACGGCCACCGGCCCGGCCACCCGCAGCCGCCCGGCGCCCGGCTCCCGCCACAGAGCGGCCAGGCTTCGTACGGTGCCGGACACACCGGCCGGCGTGAGCGGATGGACTGTGCCGAGCACATACCGTGCTGTTCCGGCCCCGGTCCGCAGGCCCGCCCGGTGCAGCTCCGCCAGGTTCGGGTCGGCTCCGGCGATCGTCGCGTTCGGATGGTGCTCGCGTACGTGCCGACGGCGGCGTACGGCCACGGGTCCGAAGCCGAGCGGGACATGGACGGCCGCCTCGGCGAGCAGCGTGTTCAGCCGGCCGCCGCGCACCAGCACGCCGTGCACCGCGAAGTGGCTGACCTCCTGCAAATGGCGGAATTTCACCGCACCGGCGAGGGCGGCGACCGCACACCCCACGCCACCGCCGTGCACGGCAACCACGCACCATCCGACGATCTCCAGCCAGTGCCCGATCAGCAGAAGCACAGGCGTGACGTCGTTCAGCCGCTCACGCTGGAGCGCCGTCACCGACCGGAGCGAGCCCGGCCCGTGCCGCCCCCGTGCCGGACTGAACCACCACCGGTCCGCCTGCCGCAGCACGATCCCCACCGCGATGACCACCAGGCCGCCCGACAGCGCCCCCAATGCCCGCTCCCTCCGTAGCCCCAGCAGACCCGGCACGGAGCCGAAGCCCACCGGCCCGACCAGACGACGATCAGACCTCGGGCGGGTGGATCCCGGCCTCGGGCAACACCTTCATGCCTTCCCGGCCGAGCGCGGCGAACGCGCTGATTTCCGCCATGTGCGCCGAGTCCGCGTACGCCACGGCGCCAGGGGCGGGGGAGTTGTCCACAGCCCACGCGAACCGTTCGCGCCGCACGCCATAGTGCGGCATGACGATCAGCAGCGAAACCCTCCAGCAGGTCCGTGCCACCGCCTCCCGGCAGGACTGGGTGGTGACGATCCCACAGCTCGGGTCGGCCGGCGCCGATCGGAACACCGTACGGCGGATGGTCAGGTCGGGCCGGTGGGTTCCGCTGACCCGGGGCAGCTACTGGGTGGGACAGGACAGCCAGGGCCCCTCACTGCGTTCCCGAGTCCGGGGCGCCCTTCTCACCTGCGGTCCACATGTGGTGGCCGCAGGCCCCACGGCCGCCCGCCTGCTGGGCATCCAGGGCCTCCCCCGGGACGACGGCACCCTGCACCTGGCCGCTCCACCGGGCCACGAGATCCGCAGCCGCCCCGGCATCCGCGTCCACCGGAGCGCCCTTCCCCCCACTTCCCGCACGACCCTGCGGGGCATCCCCGTGACCACCCCGGTTCGCACCTGCGCGGACCTCCTGCTCCACCTCCCGCGCACCGAGGCGGTGAGCGTGCTGGACTCGGCCCTCCACCAGGGCCTGCTGACCGAGCCCGACCTCCGCACCATCCCGCCCCTGCTGTCCGGCCGCCCCCACGCGCGCAGGGCCCGGGAGTGGCTGCGCCTGGCCGACGGCCGGGCCGAATCCCCCCTGGAAACCCGGGTGCGCCTCATCTGCCTGGACGACGGCCTGCCCCCGCCCCTCCTGCAGTGGCGCATTGTGGACCCGGCGCAGGGCTGCTCCTACCGCATCGACCTGGGCTGGCCCACCCACCTGGTGGGCGTGGAGGCGGACGGCAAGGCCCCCCATGGCACCCCCCAGGCCCTCTACCAGGACCGCCACCGCCAAAACCGCCTGACCACCCTCCTCCCCGGCCTCACCCTGCTCCGCTTCACCTGGTCCGACACCCACCACCCCCCGCTCGTCCTGCTCCCCCTCCGCCGCGCCCTGGGCCTTCCATGATCCCGACGAGTGCGACGCCGGGGCCATTTTGGGCACCTGGAGACGGCCCTAACGTCACAACGGATGGGGCACAACCGTGCGACACGGCCGCACGCGCGGCGGGGCGGGGTGGTGGTCAGAGCTCGGTCGGGTGGATTCCGGACCCGTGCAGCACCTTCAGGTTTTCCCGGCTGAGCTCGGCGAAGGCGCCGATTTCCGCCATGTGCGCAGTGCCCGCGTACGTTACGGGGCCATTGCCCAGCATCACGGTGGGGTCGAGCTCGGTCTCGCGGTCTCCTGCAGACCTCTGACCACGCGAGGGCGTTGTTCGAGGCCATGCAGCCCCCATATTCCCCGGACGAGGTGGAACGGATGGTGGCTGCCCGTATGGCTCGCGCGTCGATCTTCGAGCGTTCACCTGCTCCCGCGCTCAGTTTCGTCCTGGAAGAGGCGGCCCTACGCCGCCCGATCGGGGGCACAATGGCGTGGCGACGGCAGCTCGAACGGCTGTTGGAGGTGGGTCGACTGCACAACGTCGTGCTTCAGGTGATGCCGTTGAACTGCGAGACGCATTCCGGCATGGACGGCAAGATCGAGTTGCTGAAGTTCGCGGATGGTTCGGCGGTGGGCCGCTCCGACGGCGCGTTCAACGGTCGGCCGACCTCCGATCCCAAGCAACTGCGCATCCTTGAGCTGCGGTATGGCACGATCCGGGCCCAGGCACTCTCTCCACGGGAGTCGCTGCCTTTCATCGAACAACTTCGGGGAGAGACATGACCCTCAAGCCCTCTGGTGGCGGCAGCTCCGAGCTGGTGTGGTTCAAGAGCAGCTACAGCAGCGGCAACGACGGCAACTCCTGCGTCGAGATCGCGACAGCGCCTCGCACGGTCCACGTCCGTGACTCCAAGACCATCGAGGGCCCCCGGCTCGCGCTCACTCCCGACGCCTGGGTGCGCTTCGTCCCGTACGTCTCCGAAGGCTGATCCCGCCCCCCCGTCAGGGCTGCTCGGCGCACCCGCCGGGGACAATGGAAGCCTGCGTCCGGTGGAGCGGTACCTTCGACCTCACAGCCGTGAGGAGAGTGGGACGTGAGCATGTTCGTGCAGCCGGCCGCCGGAGGCGATCCGTTGGGGACCGCGCGCCTGCGGCGTGGCGTGCTGGATGCCTGGGCCACGAGTCCGGCGCGGTTCCGGGAGGACGCCAACGCCGAGGAGGACCTGGTCCTCGGCGGCTACCGGGACCGGCTCGTCGTCGAGCTGGCGCAGAACGCCGCCGATGCCGCCGCGCGGGCGGGTGTGCCCGGACGGCTGCGGCTCACCCTGCGGGACGGTGTCCTCGGCGCCGCCAACACCGGCGCCCCGCTGGACGCGGCCGGTGTCGAGTCGCTGTCCACGCTCCGGGCCTCCGCCAAGCGGGACGCGCGTGAGAGCGCCGTCGGCCGCTTCGGCGTCGGCTTCGCCGCCGTCCTCGCCGTCACCGACGAGCCCGCGGTGGTCGGCCGGCACGGCGGGGTGCGCTGGTCGCTGGCCGAGGCCCGCGGCCTCGCCGAGGAGACCGCCCGGCACAGCCCCGGCCTCGGGGACGAGATCCGCCGCCGCGACGGACACGTACCGCTGCTGCGGCTGCCGTTCGCCGCCGAGGGCACCGCCCCCGACCCCTACGACACGGTCGTCATCCTGCCCCTGCGCGACACGGCCGCCGCCGACCTCGCCGAACGGCTCCTGCGCTCCATCGACGACGCCCTGCTCCTCGCCCTGCCCGGCCTGGAGGAGGTCGTGGTCGAGATCGGCGACGAGGAGCCACGTACCCTGAGCCGCCGTACGGACGGCGCGTTCACGGTTGTCGAGGACTCCCGGGACGGCGTCACCCACTGGCGCACCGCCGCCGCCCACGGCGCCCTCACCCCCGACCTGCTCGCCGACCGCCCGGTCGAGGAGCGGCTGCGCCCGCACTGGTCGGTCACCTGGGCGGTGCCCGTCGACGCCTACGGCAACCCGGTCCGCCCCCGCACCAGCCCCGTCGTGCACGCGCCCACCCCGAGCGACGACCCCCTCGGCGTCCCGGCCCTGCTCATCGCGTCGTTCCCGCTGGACAGCACCCGCCGGCACACCGCGCCCGGACCGCTCACCGACTTCCTGGCGCAGCGCGCGGCCGACGCCTACGCCGAGCTCCTCGCCGAGTGGCGGCCGGTGAGCGAGGGCGTCATCGACCTCGTGCCCGGCCCGCTGGGCAAGGGCGAGCTGGACGGCGTACTGCGGCAGGCGATCCTCGACCGGCTGCCGCGCACCTCCTTCCTGCCGCCGGCCGCCGTGCCCGCCGACCACGACTCCCACCTGCCCGAATCCCTCCGTCCGCGGGACGCCGAGGTGGTCGAGGGGGCGGGCGCCGACACCGTGCGCGTCCTCGCCGAGGTGCTGCCCACCCTGCTGCCCGCCGGACTGGAACGGCGGGTGGAGCTGCGCACACTGGGCGTGGCCCGCCTGCCGCTGACCGACGCCGTCGACCGGCTGGCCGGGCTGGAGAAGGAGCCCGGCTGGTGGCGGCGGCTGTACGACAGCCTCGCGGGCGTCGACCCCGACCGGCTCTCCGGGCTGCCCGTGCCGCTCGCTGGGGGTACCTCCCAGGCGTCCAGCACTGGGGGAAGCCGTACGACCATCGGGCCCCGGCAGGTCCTGCTGCCCGCCCCGGGCACCCCCGGCACCGATCCGGAGGTGCTGGCCCGGCTCGGACTGAAGGTCGCCCACCCGGACGCCGCCCATCCCATCCTGGAGAAGCTCGGCGCCCTGCCCGCCACCCCGCGCGCCGTGCTCACCACCCCGCAGGTGCGGGCCGCCGTCGCCGCCTCCCTCGACGAGGACACCGGCGGATGGGACGAGGACACCCCCGACGCCGAGGAACTCGCCGACACCGTCCTCGCCCTCGTCCGGGACGCGGGCCTGGAGCCCGGCGACGAGCCCTGGCTCGGCGCGCTCGCCCTGCCCGACGAGGACGGCGAACTCGCCCCGGCCGGCGAACTGGTCTTCCCCGGCGGCCCGTTCGCGCGCGTCATGCACGAGGGCGAACTTCCGACGGTGGACGCAGAGCTGGCCGAGAAGTGGGGCGAGCAGCCGCTCGCCGCGTGCGGTGTGCTGGTGAACTTCGCCCTCGTACGGGCCACGGATGTCGTTCTTGATCCGGATGAACTGGAGCCCCGGGAAGGGGACTTCCCCGAGCCGGACGACCCCGGGCTGCTGGACGCGGTGGACGTGTGGTGCGAGGACCTCCTCGACCGGTTCCCGGACACCCCCGTGCCGCCGGTCGCCACCGAGGTCGTGGCGGTACGGGACCTGGACCTGGTGGACGACGACCAGTGGCCCCGGGCCCTCGCCCTGCTGTCCCGGCCGCCGCTCAGGGACGCCCTCACCCAGCCGGTGCGGATCCTGCTGCCGGACGGCACCCACGAGATCGTCCGGCCGTACACCGCCTGGTGGCTGCGCGGCCACCCGGTGCTGGGCGGGCGCCGCCCGGCCGGTCTGCGCGCCGCCGGCTCCGACCCGCTGCTGCGCGGCCTGTACGACGAGGCGGACGCCGCCGGCTTCGACGACGAGCAGGTGCTGCGGGCGCTGGGCGTCCGGACGTCCGTCGCCGCGCTGCTCGACGAGCCGGGCGGCGCGGCTGAGCTGCTGGACCGGCTCGCCGACCCCGAACGTCCGGTGACCTCCGCCCAACTGCATGCCCTGTACGGGTACTTGGCCGAGGTCGACCCGGAACAGGTCACGTTGCCGGAGGAGTTGCGGGCCGTGGTCGACGGCCGGGTGGAGGTCGTGGACGCCGCCGACGCCGTGGTGTGCGACTCCCCGGACCTGCTGCCGTTCACCTCCGGTGTTCCGCTGCTGCCCGTACGGCCGTCCCTGGTCGCCGAGTTGGCCGAGCTGTTCCAGGTGCGGCGGCTGAGCGAGTCCGTCATCGGCGAGGTCGACTCCGAGGGCGCCGAGCACGACGTACCGGAGCCGGTACGCGTCCTGCTCGGTCCGCGTACGCCCGCCACGTACGTCGAGCACGAGGAACTCGTCGTCGACGGCACCGAGCTGGACTGGCGCCTGACCTCCGACGGCGTCCTGCACGCGGCCACCCTGGAGGGCGTGGCCGCCGGCCTGGCCTGGGCGGCCGGCCAGTGGCCCCGCCGCTTCGAGGTGGCGGCGCTGCTGGAGGACCCCTCCCGGACGGAGGAGCTGGCGCGGGACCGCTGGTTCGACTGACGGGCGTCCACAGAAATCCAACTTCACGCTGGTGCGGCGCTACGGCTTCGCGGGCACCTCGACCACCCCGGCGGTGAAGCAGGCCGCGTCAGACGGGGAAGCAGGCCGCGTCAGACGGGGAAGCGGCGGTCGACCCACCTCCACAGGAGTTCCAGGACGGCCGCCGCCACCACGGCGATGCCCACCGCCAGCCAGGGCATCGCCGTACCGACCAGGTGCAGTGCGAAGAAGCGCTGCAGGGTCGGCACGAGCAGGACGAGGACGAAGACCGCGCCCATCGAGGCCACCAGGGCGACGCGCCACCAGGTGTAGGGGCGGGCGACGATCGCCAGGACCCACATCGCGACCAGGAACAGCGTGAGCGTGGCCGCGCTGGTCTCCGCGTCCAGGGTGTCCGGGCCGGTGTAGTGGTGGCGGGCGGTCAGGTACGTCGTGAAGGTCGCCACGGCGGTCACGGCCCCGCCCGGCAGCGCGTAGCGCATGACCCGACGCACGAAGTGCGGCCTGGCGCGTTCCTTGTTCGGGGCGAGGGCCAGGAAGAAGGCCGGAACGCCGATGGTGAGGGTGGACAGCAGGGTCAGGTGGCGCGGCAGGAACGGGTACTCCACCTGCGAGCACACCACCAGCACCGCCAGCAGCACCGAGTAGACCGTCTTCACCAGGAACAGCGTCGCGACCCGGGTGATGTTGCCGATGACCCGCCGCCCCTCGGCGACCACGGACGGCAGGACCGCGAAGCTGTTGTTCAGCAGCACGATCTGCGCGACGGCCCGGGTGGCCTCCGAGCCCGAGCCCATCGCCACGCCGATGTCGGCGTCCTTCAGGGCGAGTACGTCGTTCACGCCGTCGCCGGTCATCGCGACCGTGTGCCCGCGCGACTGCAGGGCGCCGACCATGTCCCGCTTCTGCTGCGGGGTGACCCGCCCGAACACCGTGGTCCCGTCGAGCACCCGCGCCATCTCCTCCCGCTCGGCGGGCAGCCGGCGGGCGTCGACGGCGCTGCCGTCCAGACCCACCTTCGCGGCGACCGCGCCGACGGACACCGCGTTGTCGCCGGAGATGACCTTGGCACGGACGTTCTGCTCGGCGAAGTAGCGCAGGGTGTCGGCGGCGTCCGGCCGCAGCCGCTGCTCCAGGACGACCAGGGCGGCGGGCGCGACGGTCCGGGCGACGTCCGGGGCGTCCAGGTCACGGGTGGCGCGGGCGAGCAGCAGCACGCGCAGGCCCTGCTCGTTCAGCCGGCCGGTCTCGGTGAGGGCGGGCGCGTCGGCGGGCAGCAGGACGTCCGGGGCGCCGAGCAGCCACGTACTGGACTCGCCGTTGCCCTCGCTGAAGCTGGCGCCGCTGTACTTGCGGGCGGAGGAGAAGGGCAGCGACTCCACGCAGCGCCACTCGTCGGTGTCGGGGTAGGCGTCGATGATCGCCTGCAGGGAGGCGTTCGGGTGCGGGTCGGACTCGCCGAGGGCGCCGAGCACCTTGCGTACGTACGTCTCGTCGTAGCCGTCCAGGGATCTCAGTTCGGTGACGTCCATGCCGCCCTCGGTGAGGGTGCCGGTCTTGTCCAGGCAGACCGTGTCCACGCGGGCCAGGCCCTCGATCGCGGGCAGCTCCTGGACCAGGCACTGCTTGCGGCCCAGCCGGATCACACCGATGGCGAAGGCGACGGAGGTGAGCAGGACCAGACCCTCGGGGACCATGGGGACGATGCCGCCGACGGTGCGGGCGACGGACTCCCTCAGGTCGCTGTTCTTCACCACCAGCTGGCTGATGACCAGGGCGATCGCGGTCGGGACCATCATCCAGGTGACGTACTTGAGGATGGTGGAGATACCGGTGCGCAGCTCGGAGCGGACGAGCGTGAAGCGGGACGCCTCCTCGGCGAGCTGGGCGGCGTACGCGCGGCGGCCGACCCTGGTCGCCTGGAAGGCGCCGCCGCCGGCGACGACGAAACTGCCGGACATGACGGGGTCGCCGGGGCGCTTGACGACGGGGTCGGCCTCGCCGGTGAGCAGCGACTCGTCGATCTCCAGGCCGTCGGCCTCGACGCAGGTGCCGTCGACGACGACCTTGTCGCCGGGGCCGATCTCGATGAGGTCGCCGAGGACGATCTCCGAGGTGGCGATCTCGGTGGCGGTGCCGTCGCGGCGGACCGTGGGGCGGGCCTCGCCCACGAGGGCGAGGGAGTCCAGGGTCTTCTTCGCCCGCCACTCCTGGATGATGCCGATACCGGTGTTCGCGATGATCACGAAGCCGAAGAGGCTGTCCTGGATCGGGGCGACGGCGAGTGTGATCAGCCACAGGACGCCGATGATCGCGTTGAACCGGGTGAAGACGTTGGCGCGGACGATCTCGGGGAGGGAGCGGCTGCTGCGGACCGGTACGTCGTTGATCTCGCCGCGGGATTCGCGTTCCGCGACTTCGGCGGAGGTGAGGCCGGTCGAGCGGGCCGTCGCCGGGACGGGCACGGGGTGCACGGGGTGCACGGGGTCGAGCTCCGTGTCCGCGTCGGTGTGCGTCATGTCTCCGACGGTACGTGCGGTTGTGCTGCCGCACGCGTTGAGGGGGGGAAGATCCGACCTGGGGAGGAGGGGGGTCGTGCGGGGGGTGTACGGGGGTGGCTTTGTCCTCGGTGGGGGGGAGGGGTCCCGTCCCCGGGGCTCCGCCCCAGGCCCCTGTTCGGGGCTGCGCCCCGGCTTGGCCCACCCGGCCCGCCCGTCTCGGTGGGGAGAGGGGTTCCGTCCCTGGGGCTCCGCCCCAGACCCCGGCGGGGGCTTCGCCCCCTGCGCCCCGGTTTCCCACCCTCCCGCCCGTCTCGGTGGGGAGAGGGGAGACCGCCCTGGGGCTCCGCCCCAGACCCCGGCGGGGCTCCGCCCCTGCGCCCCGGCGGGGACTCCGTCCCCTGCACCCCGGCGGGGCTCCATCCCCTGCACCCCCGGCAGGGCCTCGCCCCAGACCCCCAGCGAGGGCTCCGCCCCCTACTCCGCCGACGCCGGCTGTCCCATCCGCGCGGATTCCTCCTCCTCCGCCACCCGCCTGATCGCCGCGTCCCGCTTCCGCACGTACCAGATGCCGATCAGGCCCAGGCCACCCCCGGCCAGGCAGGTCCAGAGCCACCAGGCGTGGCCGTGGTCGTGGAACCAGCCGTAGAAGGGGAGCTGGATCAGGAAGAGGGCGAACCAGACGATCGTGCCGCCGGTGATGGTGGCGACCACGGGGCCCTCCAGGGGCTCCGGCGCCTCGTGCTTGGGGGTCCACTTCGCCATGGGGGTCAGTTTATGGCCCCTGCTGCCCAAGGGGTCCTCCCCTGGCAGTGCACGTATCTACGCGCGGAGATGGTGTTTCCGGCTTCATATGTTCATACTGAAACGGTTCGAGTCTGGCCACTTCTCTTCGTAGAAATCTCCAAATGTGAGACGACGGAGGCGTGGGGGAACCCGTCGGCCCAGACTCGGTACCCCGTCCCCACCCGCATTCTCTGAGGTCACACGCATGTCCACCTCGGCCACCGCCAAGGCCCCCGCCCCGGAGCAGCCGGGAACTCCGCCGGCGTACGGCGCTCTCGACCGCTTCTTCAAGATCTCCGAACGGGGCAGCACGCTGTCCCGGGAGATCCGCGGCGGTTTCGCCACCTTCTTCGCGATGGCCTACATCATCGTGCTGAACCCGATCATCCTCAGCAGCGCGAAGGACATGTACGGGCACCAGCTCGACAACGGGCAGCTCGTCACCGCCACCGCCGTGACTGCCGCCTTCACCACGCTCCTCATGGGTGTCGTCGGCAACGTGCCGATCGCGCTCGCCGCCGGCCTCGGCATCAACACCGTCGTCGCGCTGCAGCTCGCGCCGCGCATGGCGTGGCCGGACGCCATGGGCATGGTCGTCCTCGCCGGGTTCGTCGTCATGCTGCTCGTCGCCACCGGGCTGCGCGAGCGCGTCATGAACGCCGTGCCGCTGGGCCTGCGCAAGGGCATCGCCATCGGTATCGGCCTGTTCATCATGCTGATCGGGCTCGTCGACTCCGGTTTCGTCTCCCGCATCCCGGACGCCGCCCAGACCGTCGTCCCGCTCCAGCTCGGCGCCAACGGTCACCTCACCGGGTGGCCGGTCCTGGTCTTCGTCCTGGGCGCGCTGCTCACGCTCGCACTGATCGTGCGCAAGGTGCCCGGAGCGATCCTCATCTCGATCATCGCGATGACCGTCCTGGGTGCCGTGATCAACGCCGTCGCGCACGTGCCCTCCTGGGGGCTCACCACCCCGAAGTGGCCCGGCAACCCCGTGTCGACCCCCGACTTCGGGCTGATCGGCCAGGTCAGCCTGTTCGGCGGCTTCGCCAAGGTCGGCGTGCTGACCGGCATCCTGTTCGTCTTCACCGTGCTGCTGTCCTGCTTCTTCGACGCCATGGGCACGATCATGGGCATCAGCGACGAGGCCAAGCTGACCGACGCCCAGGGCCAGATGCCCGGCATCAACAAGGTGCTCTTCGTCGACGGCATCGCGGTCGCCGCCGGTGGCGCCAGCTCCTCCTCGGCCACCACCTGCTTCGTGGAGTCGACGGCCGGTGTCGGTGAGGGGGCCAGGACCGGCTTCGCCAACATCGTCACCGGTACCCTGTTCGCCCTGGCGCTCTTCCTCACGCCCATCGCCACCATGGTCCCGTCCCAGGCGGCCACCCCGGCCCTGCTCGCGGTGGGCTTCCTGATCCTGGCCGGGGGGATCAAGGAGATCGACTGGGCGGACTACACGATCGCCATCCCGGCCTTCGTGACGATGGTGATGATGCCGTTCACCTACTCGATCACCAACGGCATCGGCATGGGCTTCATCACCTTCGCGCTGCTGCGCCTGGCGGCCGGCCGGGGCCGGGAGGTCCCGGTGGCGATGTACGTGGTGGCGGGCGTCTTCGCCTTCTACTACCTGATGCCGGCCCTCGGCCTGACCTGATCCCCGTGCCACGCTGCACGAGGGCACGGGGCACACGGGGCACGGCGTTCAGGTGACCCCGTAGAACCTCTCCGTCTCCTCGACGGCGGACTGGAACCGCTCGTCGAAGTCATCCCGAATGAGCGTCCGGACGACATAGTCCTGGACGCTCATTCCTCTTTTCGCGGCATGGCTCCTGAGCCGTTCGAGCAGCTCATGGTCGATGCGCACGCTCAGCACGCTGGATCCCATGGAGATGAGGGTCGCGGGACCTCTCGGCGGGAGGCGTCACGTTCCGTATCGAGCTCACCCGAAAGAGTGATTCGATCTTTCAGTGGCAGGCATCACGGGTGTAGAGGCATGTTTTCGGTGGTATTTAGCGAGAGTAATGAGTTAATCTAAAGAACATGCCGGACCTTAGCCATGGCGACGACGCAGCCGCCGTGAACTCCCTGCGCTCCGCCGTGATGCGGCTGTCCCGTCGGCTCAAGCACCAGCGCGTCGACGAGTCGCTGAGCCCCACCGAGATGTCGGTGCTGGGCACCCTGTCCATCTGCGGAAGTGCCACCCCGGGCGAGCTCGCCCGCAGGGAGCACGTCCAGCCCCCCTCGATGACCCGCATCGTGGCGCTGCTCGAGGGCAAGGGACTGGTCCGCCTGGAGCCGCACCCCGAGGACCGGCGCCAGAAGGTGGTCACGAGGACCGCGCAGGCCGAGACAATGCTCGCGGAGAGCCGCGGCAAGCGGAACGCCTTCCTGGCCGGCCTGGTCGAGGGGCTGGACGAGGACGAGTGGGCGAAACTGCGCGACGCCGCCCCCGTACTGGAAAAGCTCGCGCACCTGTAAAGCACGTCAGCCGAGGAGGCGAATCCTTTTGAGTACGGGATCCGGAGCAGACTCCGCCCCCGCACCGACCACCCACGACTCCCCCGACGACACCCAACCCGTACCCGACGATACTCAGCCCGTCCCCGACGGCACCCGGACCGTCCCCGACGGCACCCGGACGGTCCCCGACGGCACCCGGACGGTCCCCGACGCCCCTCGCAAGTACTCGATGTTCAGCTCGCTGAGGGTCAGGAACTACCGCCTGTTCTTCCTCGGCCAGGTGGTCTCCAACACCGGTACCTGGATGCAGCGCATCGCCCAGGACTGGCTGGTGCTGAGCCTCACCGGCTCCTCCGCCGCCGTCGGCATCACCACGGCCCTGCAGTTCCTGCCGATGCTGCTCTTCGGACTCTACGGCGGCCTCCTCGTCGACCGACTCCCCAAGCGGCCCACGCTGCTCGTCACCCAGTCGGCCATGGCCCTCTCCGGTCTCGCGCTCGCCGCGCTCACCCTCACCGGGCAGGTCCAGGTCTGGCACGTCTACCTCGCCGCGTTCGCGGTCGGCCTCGCCACGGTCGTCGACAACCCGGCCCGCCAGTCCTTCGTCGCCGAGATGGTCGGCCCCCAGCAGCTGCCGAACGCGGTCAGCCTGAACTCCGCCAACTTCCAGTCCGCCCGTCTGATCGGCCCCGCCGTCGCGGGCCTCATGATCACCGGTGTCGGCACCGGCTGGGCGTTCCTCGCCAACGGCCTGTCCTTCCTCGCCCCCATCGCCGGCCTGCTCATGATGCGCGCCCGCGAGCTGCAGGTGGTCGAGCGCACCCCGCGCGGCAAGGGCCAGCTCCGCGAGGGCCTGCGCTATGTCGCCGGCCGCCCCGAGCTGATCTGGCCGATCGTCCTGGTCGGCTTCATCGGCACCTTCGGCTTCAACTTCCCGGTGTGGCTGTCGGCCTACGCCGAGGACGTCTTCCACTCCGGCGCCGGCGCCTACAGCCTGTTCAACACGGTGATGGCGGTCGGCTCGCTGGGCGGTGCCCTGCTGGCGGCCCGCCGCGGCACGGCCCGGCTGCGCCTGCTCATCGCGGCGGCCGCAGCCTTCGGCGCCCTGGAGATCGTGGCCGCGATGGCCCCGTCGTACTGGCTGTTCGCCCTGCTGATGGCTCCCATCGGGATCTTCGGCCTGACGGTCAACGTCACGGCGAACACCGCTGTGCAGATGGCCACCGACCCGGCCATGCGCGGCCGGGTGATGGCCCTGTTCATGATGGTCTTCATGGGTGGTACGCCGCTGGGCGCGCCCCTCGTCGGCTGGATCACCGACGTCTACGGCGCCCGCGCCGGCTTCGCCTTCGGCGGCGTGGTCTCGCTCGCCGCGGCTGCCACCATCGGCCTGGTCCTGGCCCGCGTCGGCGGCCTGCGCCTGTCCTTCGGCTGGAACCGCGGCCACCCGCGCGTCGGCCTGGTCCCGCGCGGGCGGAGGAAGGAACTGGTGGTGGCGTAGAAACCGGGTGCGCGTCCCGGCCGGCGGGAAGACTGACTCCATGGGCTCCATGAGACTCTTCGCCGCCGTACTGCCCCCCGAGCACGTCCTCGGCGCACTCGCGCACGAGGTCACCGGGCTGCGGAAGCTGCCCGGCGCGGACCGGCTGCGCTGGACGCACCACCCCGGCTGGCACTTCACCCTCGCCTTCTACGGCGAGGTCGACGAGGAGGTCGTACCGGAGCTGTCGGCACGCCTGGAGAAAGCCGCGCGGCGCACGGAGCCCTTCGCGCTGGCGCTGCGCGGCGGCGGGCAGTTCGGGCGAGGCAAGGCGCTGTGGACGGGGGCGGAGGGCGATCTGGTGACCATGCGGCTGCTGGCCGAGCGGGCGCAGGCGGCGGCCCGCAAGGCGGGTGTACGGATGGAGGAGCACCGCTCGTACAAGGCCCATCTCACGGTGGCCCGCGGCCGGGGCACGGTGGACGTACGGTCGTACGTCCAGGCGCTGGCGGACTTCACGAGCCCCGCGTGGACCGTGCAGGAGCTGGTTCTCGTCCGCAGCCATCTGCCGAAGTCCGGTGTGGCGGGTACACAGCCCCGCTACGAGCCGGTCGCCCGCCGGCCACTGCACGGGGCCGGTTAGTCTCGAATACGTGGACCCGAAAACCCGGAACCGGATCATGGCCGGTGCACTTGTGCTGATGTTCGCCGTCGTCGCCCTGGCAGCCGCGTTCGGCAGGTGATGCCTCCGAGCGCGGCCGCCGGGGTCGGTCAGTGGCCGGTGACGGTCACCAGGCGAAGGCCTCCGGGGACGGCCCCGGGCCCGGGAAGATCTCGTCGAGTCCGTCCAGCAGCTCCTGGCTCAGCTCCAGCTCGACCGCCCGCAGGGCCGAGTCGAGCTGCTCGGCGGTGCGCGGACCCACGATCGGGCCGGTCACGCCGGGCCGGGTGAGCAGCCAGGCCAGCGCGGCCTCGCCGGGTTCGAGGCCGTGCTTGTCGAGCAGGTCCTCGTACGCCTGGACCTGGGAGCGTACGGAGGTGTTGGCGAGCGCTTCGGCGGACCGCCCGGAGGCGCGCCGGCCGCCCTCGACCTCCTTCTTGAGGACGCCGCCGAGCAGTCCGCCGTGCAGCGGCGACCAGGGGATGACGCCGAGCCCGTAGTCCTGCGCGGCCGGGATGACCTCCATCTCGGCACGGCGCTCGGCGAGGTTGTACAGACACTGCTCGCTGACCAGGCCGATGGTGCCGGAGCGCCGCGCGGCGATCTCGTTAGCCTGGGCGATCTTGTAGCCGGGGAAGTTGGACGAGCCGACGTAGAGGATCTTGCCCTGCTGGATCAGTACGTCGACGGCCTGCCAGATCTCCTCGAAGGGGGTGCTGCGGTCGATGTGGTGGAACTGGTAGACGTCGATGTAGTCCGTCTGCAGCCGCTTGAGGCTGGCGTCCACGGCCCGCCGGATGTTCAGGGCGGAGAGTTTGTCGTGGTTCGGCCAGACGGGGGTGTCGTCCGGGACCATGTTGCCGTACACCTTGGTGGCCAGCACGACCTTGTCGCGCCGGTCACCGCCCTTGGCGAACCAGTTTCCGATGATCTTCTCGGTACGGCCCTTGTTCTCGCTCCAGCCGTACACGTTGGCGGTTTCCAAAGATCAATTTTGACGCCATGATCCGAACCACATACCGTCACCCCTTGTGCGCGATGCGTGCCACAGGGGAGAGGGAGAACGAGCATGGCGAGAGTTCTGGGTGTGGTCCGTCTGTCGAGGGTGTCGGACGAGACCACATCGCCGGAGCGTCAGCGTCGGTCCATCCAGCGATGGGCCGATCAGGAGGGGCACGTCGTCGTGGGGTGGGTCGAGGACATCGACGTGTCCGGCGGGGTAGAGCCGTGGAAGCGCCCAGAGTTCGGCAAGTGGTTGCCTTCGACGATCGGAAAGGAGGTCAGCGCGATCGAGCACCGGATCGCGATGGAGGAGTCGCGCGCCGATGAGTACGACATCCTCTGCGCGCTGAAGATCGACCGCCTCTCGCGGCGCGTGCTGCACGTGCACACCCTCCTGGAGTGGTGCGAGAAGAACGGCAAGGAGGTCGCGACCGTCGAGGACGGGATCAACCTCAACACGCAGATGGGGAAGCTCCTCCTGAGCCTGATCGCGTCCTTCGCGGAAGGGGAGCTCGAAGCCATCAAGGCGCGGGCCAAGTCCTCGTACAACCACCTGGTGAAGGAGGGTCGCTGGCGTGGCGGCCGCACTCCGTACGGCTACCGCGAGGAGAAGCAGGAGACCGGCGAGGGGTGGAAGCTCGTCCCTGACGACTACGGGACCGACACGGCCGGGACACTCCGTGAGATCGTCCGCCGTCTCATCGCGGGCGAGTCGGCGAACAGCATCGCGCAGTGGCTCAACGAGGACGTGTCGAAGACCCCGACGTCACTCGACGCTCAGATGATCCGCAGCGGCAAGACCCCGAAGGGCAGCCGCTGGACCGCCGCGAACACGGCCAAGGTCGTACGCTCCCGCTGCATCCTGGGGCAGATGGAGGTGTCTGAGGAGGTGATGGTCGACGGGAAGAAGACGACACGACGCCGGGTCGTCCGGGACGCTGACGGCCAGCCCCTTCAGCGCGCGGAGCCGCTGATCACGCACGAGGAGTGGGAGCTGGCCAACAAGAAGCTGGACGAGAACACCAGCAAGCGCAACGGCAACCGCAAGGGTGGGTCGCCCTTGCTCCGGGTCGCGTTCTGCACATGTGGGGAGCCGGCATATCTCGGCCCTGGCCGTAACTGGCCCTACTACCGCTGCGCCTCCCGTACCACGCACAAGCCGTGTCCGACCGGAAGCAAGGGCATCGCGGCGCACACGCTGGAGGGCGCCGTGGAACAGGCGTTCCTCCTCGCTGCCGGGGATGTCGAGATCGTCCGGAAGGTCTTCCGGCCGGGCGTGGACTACACGCGTGACATCGAGGAAGTGAACCGCGCCTTGTCGGACCTGAGGGAGGATCGCGAGGCGGGCCTCTACTCCAGTGAGCTGGGCAAGCAGGAGTACCGGGAGGCGTACAAGCGGTTGGACGCGCGACGTGAACAGCTCATCGCGCAGCCCACGCGTCCGGACACCTGGGAGGAGATTCCGACAGGGGAGACCTACCTGGAACGGTGGAGCACGTTGTCGACCCAGCACGAAAAGGGTAGGGAGCTACGCGCCGCAGGGGTCAAGGCCGTCATCCATGCCGAGCCGATTCCTGGGATGACCGCCACGCAGCTCATGGCTCCCGATGGCCATGACGGGATGTGGCAACACCCAGTCGGGAGGGTTCAGGTTCTGATCCCGATGGACTTCAAGCAGCGTCTGCGCAACATGGCGGCGGTCCACAGCGAAGGATGACCGACAACTGCAGGTGACGAGGAGGGTCCTGTGGTCGGGGTCCTTCTGCGCGTTTGTAAGATGCCCGGCAGGTCGCCGCCGTCGCTCCCGACCGCACGAGACCGAGTCCAGGCCCGAAGGCTTGGGCGTCCACCTGTGAAGAGAGACCGCGCCATCCGTGCACGGTCCACCCCCGCGAAGAAAGGGAGGCACATGTCCCTCCATCCGGCGGGGGACTGGCGCACGCGTGTGCGCCTCACAGGAAGGAGCCACACCCGGTGGCTATCAGCTTCGGCCATGACCGCCCGTGGGGCGGTGTCTCTCAGCACGAGTACCGGCGCATGGCGCAGAACCCTGCGCACCAGCTCGCCTACCGCGTCCACTTCGCCGCCATCGGATGGGCAGACCGGCACGGACACGCGGGCTTCGCCCCCGGCCGGCTGGCCGCACTGCTGGGCAAGGAAGGTAAGCCACTGTCCGAGCAGAGCACCCGCAACGCGGTGGCCCGCGCCAAGGAGCTGGACCTTGTGTCGCCCCGTTCCGGGGCCGCTTGCCTCGTGCTCCCTCCCCACCTGTTCCAGAAGGGCAAGGGTGCGCCAGTTCCCTGCCGTCTCCACCAGGACCGGTAAGTACACGCTGTCCGTGTAGTCAGAGCACGCCCGGCGTGTACCCAAACAGCATCCGAACTGCGGGAACGCTCGCGTCCTCCTTGTGACCATGGTCGACACGCTTCGGGAGTGTGGTATCGGGTTCAAGGTGCTCACGGGTGCACTGGCCAACATCGACCCCGGCACGGCCGATGGCCGTCTCATGCTTCAGGTGGTAGGAGCCATGGCGGAGTTCGAGCGCAGCCTCATCAAGGAGCGCACCCGCGCCGGACTCGACGCAGCCAAGGCGCAGGGGCGTACCGGCGGACGGCCGTCCGTCGTGAACGAGGACGCGCTGACCGTGGCCCGCGCGAGGAAGGCGAAGGGAGAGAGTGTCAGCGCCATCGCCAAGGCTCTGGGCGTCTCTCGGGCCACGCTGTACCGGCACCTCGGAGACGACTCCTGACGGCGGCACCTGATGCCCTTGCCTGGAGCGGGCTCGAAGCAGTTGGCTTGTGGTCCATGAAGTACACGCAGCTCGGACGCACCGGACTCAAGGTCAGCCGACTCGTTCTCGGTACGATGAACTTCGGTCCGCAGACAGACGAATCAACCAGCCACGACATCATGGACGCCGCTCTCGACGCGGGTCTGAACTTTGTAGACACGGCCAACGTCTATGGGTGGGGTGAGAACAAGGGCCGCACCGAGGAGATCATCGGTACTTGGTTCGCCCAGGGTGGCGGGCGGCGCGACAGGACGGTCCTCGCCACCAAGGTGTACGGGAACATGGCCCCGGACGACTCCTCCGTCTGGCCCAACCACGACAAGCTCTCCGCGGTGAACATCCGCCGGGCCGTCGACGCCTCCCTCAAGCGGCTGCAGACCGACTACATCGACATCTACCAGTTCCATCACATCGACCGGTCGACGCCGTTCGAGGAGATCTGGCAGGCGATCGACGTCCTGGTCCAGCAGGGCAAGATCCTCTACGCCGGGTCGTCCAACTTCCCCGGCTACAAGATCGCCCAGGCCAACGAGCTGGCTGCCCGGCACGGCCGCATGGGCCTGGTCAGCGAGCAGTGCCTGTACAACCTCGCCGAGCGCCGCGCCGAGATGGAGGTCATCCCGGCCGCGCAGGACTACGGGCTCGGCGTCATCCCCTGGTCGCCGCTGCACGGCGGACTGCTGGGCGGAGTCCTCAAGAAGGAGGCCACGGAGGGGCGCCGGGCGAGCGGCCGCGCTGCCGACGCGCTCAAGGACACCAAGACACGCGAGCAGATCCAGGCGTACGAGAACCTCCTCGACAAGCACGGCCTGGAGCCCGGTGAAGCGGCGCTCGCCTGGCTGCTGACCCGCCCCGGCGTCACCGGCCCGATCGTCGGCCCCCGCACGCAGGAGCAGCTGGACTCGGTGCTGCGCGCCCTGGAGCTGGAGCTGAGCGAGGAACTGCTGACGTCTCTGGACGAGATCTTCCCCGGTCCCGGACCGTCTCCCGAGGCCTTCGCATGGTGAGGTAGCGGGTCTGTGTGAGGGGCCGTCGCCTTCTGCTTGCGTTCGAAGCGAGTTGGAGGCGGCGGCTTCGTCGTTTCCACTCGGGGTCCGCAGGAGCAGTGAGCGTCAGCGATGCGCTACTGTGCAACCTGGCGTCAAAGTTGCCGGTTTGCCCGATCGAAGAAGTTGATCCCCGCGTCCATGATCGCGTGACTGTCCGCCTCGTCGGTCTGCGGACCGAAGTTCATCGTGCCGAGCACCAGTCGGCTGACCTTGAGTCCCGTGCGTCCGAGCTGTGTGTACCTCATGGTCCACAAGCCAACGTGTTGGAGTGCGCTCGAAGCAAGGGGAGTTCGGGTGGTGAGGGGTCAGCCCCGGGAGAACTCGTCGGTCTTGAGGGTGAGGCCGAGGGGGGTGGTGGTCATGTCGACGTCCGTTCCGAAACGGACGGAGAGTTCGCTGAGATATTCGCGGCCCTCGGGCCGGGTGTACAGGCGGCACTTGCCCTGGAAGGGGTCGGCGATGAGATACACCGGGACTGCGGCGTGGGCGTAGGCGGTCTTCTTGGGCCCGTAGTCGTTGTGGGCCGTGCCCTTCGAGATGACCTCGGCGACAAACTCGACGTCCTGGTGGTGGAGCGGCTCTCTGGTGGTCTTGTCCGTCAGGAGCGTCACGTCGGAGGCGAAGCCGTTCAGCGGACCCGGGTAGTCGACACGGACGTCGGACAGCAGGCCCTTGTGAGGGTGCCTGGCGCTCACCTGCTCGACGATGTCCCAGATGATCTGCCAATGGACATGCGTCTGCGGCACCATGAAGACGGCGCCTTCGACGATCTCTGCTTTGTAGCCCTCGGGTACGGTCATCTGGTCGAACAACTCGTCCAGCACCCGTTTGTCGGCGTCGGCCGTGTCCATCTCGCGCCCCTGTCACTGACATCAGCACAGTCGGGCAGTACAACGATACGCGTGGTGACCGGGTCACGGGGGCATAGTCACGGGGGCATATGCCGACGGACGGTGCGAGGCTCAGCCCCCGTACTCCCCGCCCCACCCCCACGCCTGGTGCATCGCCCCCGCGAACGCCTCCGCGATCCTGTGCTCGCCGCTCTCGTTCGGGTGGGTGCCGTCGTAGGTGTCGGTGTGGATGTCGTACGTCGCCGGAGGAGAGGCGAGGAGCAGCGGGGAGCGGGGTTCGTCCAGGTCGGCCAGTGTCTTGGCGAGCAGCTCGTTGAAGAGGGTCACCTGGGCGCCGAAGGGCGGGTCGGACTCGGCGCGGATGTTGGGGATCACGGGGAGGACGGCCATGCGTATGCGCGGGTTGCCGTTCCGAGCCGAGGTCACGAAGGCGCGCACGTTCGCCGCCGTCTGCTCGGCGTTCGTGTAGAAGCCGAGGTCGATCAGGCCCAGGGACACCAGCAGTACGTCCGCCCGGTGCTCCCGTACCGTCTCTCCGATCACCGGGGCCATGTGTCCCCAGCCCTCGCCCCAGCCGGCCAGGTGGGCGCGGGGGAAGTCGGGGGCGGCGTAGGCGTACGAGGTCGGCGCGTCCGCCGCCTTGTCGTGCAGCGTCTCGCGCGGGCCGACGAACGTGAACGGGCCGCCGTACGTCGCGCACAGGTGCCGCCACAGCCGGTAACGCCATGTGTGTTCGCCCGCGCTGCCAATGGTCATGGAGTCGCCGACGGGCATGAGCCTGAGCATCCGCTCATGATGGACGATCACGGGGCGCGGCGGGATGTGAGGCCTGCCACGCCGTTGAACTTCCCTGTGGGATGGCAGGCTTGGGGCATGCGCCGACCGTTCGCCCTGCTCGCCGGGGCCCTCCTCGTGGGGGCGCACGCCGTGCCCGCCGCGTCCGCCGTGCCCGCCGTGCCCGCCGTGCCTGCCGCGTCCGCCGTGCCTGCTGCGTCCGCCGCGTCCGCCGCGTCCGTCGCCTTTGCCGCCGACGGCGACGACGGGTTCACGATCAAGGATCCGCGGATCGAGGAGTCCAGCGGCCTCGCGGCCTCGCGCCTGCACCCGGGCGTCTACTGGACGCACAACGACAGCGGCTACGGCCCGCAGATCTACGCCGTGGACGGCAGGACGGGCGAGACCGTCGCCACCGTCACGCTCAGCGGCATCGGCAAGCCCCGCGACGTGGAGGCCATATCCATCGGACCCGGCAACCAGATCTACGTCGGCGACATCGGCGACAACCTCGGCGGCACCTGGCCGTACGTGTGGATCTACCGGTTGCCCGAGCCGAAGGAGCTGAAGGACCGGACGATCCGGGCCACGCAGTACGTCGTGAAGTACGCGGACGGCGCCCGCGACGCCGAGTCGATGGTCGTGCACCCGAAGACGGGACGCGTCTACCTCATCGACAAGAAGGAGGACGGGGGGCACCTGTACGAGGGCCCCGCCGAGCTGTCCGCCTCGGGCACGAACGTCTTCGAGCCGGTCGCCCCCGTCGACCTGTGGGCCACCGACGCCGCCCTCTCACCCGACGGCAAGCGGCTCGCCGTACGCGGCTACTTCGGGGGCATCCACTACGACTGGAACGGCGGGAGGATCAAGCGGGCCGGCCGGCTCGACGTACCGCTGCAGCGGCAGGGCGAGTCCGTCACGTACAGCGCCGACGGCACCAAGCTGCTGTACGGCAGCGAGGGCGCCGGCAGCCCGGTGGAGGTGCGCGACGCGCCCGGCGCCGCCTCCTCCGCCGAGTCGCCGTCCGCGCCGGGCGGTTCGAGCTCCGCGGGTTCCGGTTCCGGGTCTGGTTCCGGCTCGGGCGGCAGCGGCGGCCCGGGGACGGGCACCGTCGCGGTGGCCGTCGTGGCGGTGGTCGCGGTGCTGGGGCTGGGGCGTCTGTTGCGTCGCCGCTCTTGACGGGTGGCTGTCACCTGACTTCCATTGGATGCGCGGGTTGTGTGGGAGCGCTCCCACTCGTTCCGGCCCCGCGGCCCCTCGAGAGGAAGCAGCACCATGTTCCGCACCTTACGAAGAGCGCTGTGCGCTGCCGTGGCGGCGCTCCTGCTGCCGCTGGGCCTGGGACTCGGCCTGCCGGCCACCGCGCACGCGGCCCCCGCCGCGGGCGGCGCCGGCTACTGGCACACCAGCGGACGTCAGATCCTGGACGCGTCCGGGCAGGCCGTCCGGATCGCCGGCATCAACTGGTTCGGCTTCGAGACCGACAACCGTGTCGTGCACGGATTGTGGTCTCGTGACTACAAGAGCATGATCGACCAGATGAAGTCGCTGGGCTACAACACCATCCGGCTGCCCTACAGCGACGACATCCTCAAGTCCGGCGCGACACCCACGGGCATCGACTTCTCCGCGGGCAAGAACGCCGACCTGCAAGGGCTGACCTCCCTGCAGGTCATCGACAGGATCGTCGCGTACGCGGGCCAGGGCGGCCTGAAGGTCGTCCTCGACCGCCACCGCCCGAACTCGGCCGGACAGTCGGCGCTGTGGTACACCTCCGCCGTCCCCGAGTCGACGTGGATCGCCAACCTGAAGTCGCTGGCGTCCCGTTACAAGGGCAATTCCACGGTCATCGGCATCGACCTGCACAACGAGCCGCACGACCCGGCCTGCTGGGGCTGCGGGGAGCAGGCGACCGACTGGCGCCTGGCCGCCGAACGGGCCGGCAACGCGGTGCTCTCCGTCAACCCCGACCTGCTGATCTTCGTCGAGGGCGTGCAGACCTTCAACGGCGTCTCCGGCTGGTGGGGCGGCAACCTGATGGGCGTCGCCCAGTACCCGGTGCGTCTCGACGTCGCGAACCGGGTCGTGTACTCGCCCCACGACTACGCGACCAGCGTCGCCCAGCAGAGCTGGTTCAGCGACCCGTCCTTCCCCAGCAACATGCCGGGCATCTGGGACAAGTACTGGGGCTACATCTTCAAGCAGGACATCGCCCCCGTGTGGCTCGGCGAGTTCGGTACGACGCTGCAGTCCACCGTGGACCAGAAGTGGCTGGCGGCGCTGGTGAGTTACCTGCGCCCGACGTCGACGTACGGTGCGGACTCCTTCCACTGGACCTTCTGGTCCTGGAACCCCAACTCCGGTGACACCGGCGGGATCCTGAAGGACGACTGGCAGACCGTGGACACCGTGAAGGACGGCTACCTGGCGACCGTCAAGGCACCGGGCTTTCCGAGCAGCGGGGGTGACGACGGCGGGGGTGACGACGGCGGCGGCAGTACGGCCGCCTGCCGAGCCGCCTACGTCGTCAGCAGCGACTGGGGCGGCGGCTTCAACGCCGATGTGACGGTGACCAACACGGGCACCGCCGCGATCAAGTCCTGGAAGGTGACCTGGACCTGGAGCGGCTCGCAGAAGGTCACGAACATGTGGAACGCGACGTACACCCAGAGCGGCTCGACCGTGACGGCGACGAACGCCGCCCACAACGGGTCCGTCCCGGCGGGCGGTTCGACGAGCTTCGGCTTCGGGGGAGCCCCCGGTGGCGGGAGCGCGCCGAGCCTGAGCTGTACGGCGTCGTAAGGGAACAGCTCATTCGTGTGGCCCGTGGGGGCGCGAGGTCAGGTCGCGTCCCCACGGGCAGCTGGGGTGGGCGCCGGCTCCGTGGCGGCAGCGGCAGCGGTGGCGGCAGCAGCGGTGGTGATGCGGGCGACGGCCCTTCGCGTCAGTTCGCGGTCGTGCGGGTCGGTGTCCAGGGCGCGGTGCAGGGTCAGGCCCTCGATCAGCGCGTCGAGCTGGCGGGCGGTGTCCGCGTCGAAGTGCTGCTCCAGCAGATGGCGGCTACGGCGCATCCACGCCCGGGTCAGCTCCCGGTAGGCCGGGCGGCGGGCGGCGAGGGTGTACAGCTCCTGGCTCAGGACCAGGTCGCGGCGGGGGCCTTCCGAGAGCGTGTGGATGAGGTCGGTGACCGCTTCACGGGCCTGTTCGGGGCTGCCGACCCGACCGAGGTGCTGCTCGAAGACGGCCACGATGTGGTCGGCGAAGCGGGTGAAGGCCTCGCGCAGCAGGTCGTCGATGCCGGTGAAGTGGTACGTCATCGACCCGAGGGGGACTCCGGCGCGGGTGGCGATCTTGCGGTGGGAGACGCCGGCGACCCCCTCGTCGGCGATCAGGTCGAGGGTGGCGGCGAGGATCCGCTCGCGTCGCTGCGGATCGGTGTGTCCGGTGGCCATGAGCAGGGGGTGCGCGGCTAGATGTCGCGGACCGGGCGGGCGGGGTTGCCGAGGGCGACCACGTTCGCGGGCACGTCCTTGGTGACCACCGCTCCGGCGCCGATGACGGAGTTGTCGCCGATGGTCACTCCGGGGCACACGATGACTCCGCCGCCGAGCCAGACGTTGTCCCCGATGGTGATGGGCAGCGCGGCCTCCAGCTTGTCGCGCCGGGGCTGCGGCTCCACGGGGTGGGTGGGGGTGAGGAGCTGGACGTTCGGGCCGATCTGGCAGTCCTCGCCGATGGTGATCCGCGCGACGTCCAGCGCGGTCAGGTTGTAGTTGACGAAGGTGCGGGCACCGATGCTGATGTTGCTGCCGTAGTCGACGTACAGCGGCGGCCGCACGTCGACGCCCTCACCCACCGCGCCGAGCAGCTCGGCCAGCAGCGGCCCGGCACCCTCGGCATCCTCGACGTAGGCGGCCTGGTAGCGGGCGGCCAGCCGCATCGCGCGCTGCTGCCGCCGGGCGATCTCCGGGTCGTCGGCGATGTACAGGTCGCCCGCGAGCATGCGCTCCAGGTTGGTGCGCGGGTCGTCGGCGAAGTAGTCCTTCGGCATGCGTACGACCGTACACCAGGGAGCGTACGACCGTACGCGTGCATCACGAGAGCGCGATCTCACCCATTCACGGGGCACGGCAGATCGAGGTTCGCGCGGTTCGGGCGCTGGATCAGTTCGGGCCGGCTGCCGGGCGGGGGCGGCTCGGGATGGGGCGGACGTCGCAGCGCCTCCTGGTCGAAGTGAGCCTTCGGGCCGGTCCACAGATAGCCGTGGTGGTGCACCGGTGGTCCCGTTCGATGTCGTTCGGTGTGTTGTCCCGGCGGTGACGGGACCCCGGCCGGTCCGGGCGAGTCGACGTCCCGCCAGGACCGGCTGTGAAGGGGATGCTCAGATCGTCGGGCCGAAGCGCGTCGGGTCGATACCCGCCACGCTCAGCTCCTCGGTGGTGAACCGCAACGGCGGTACGTCCGGTCGCTTGCTGTCACCGAGGGCCCAAGCGTCCTCGCCGATCCGGGCCAGGGTCACGCACCCCTCGGAGCAGGGGCCTCCGCAGGCCTTCACGAACGAGGCTCCACCGAGGGCGAGGGCGAGGGCGAGGGCGAGGGCGGTAGAGGTCGTTTCCGTCGAGCATGACTGCCCTTCCCGTTTTGCCCGGTTGTGGCTGAGTGGTTGCTCTGAGTGGTGACCGTGGGACGGGACGCGATCTCCCGGCGGGGGTTCGTGGCACCCGTCCTGCTGAAAGCGTGAGCACCCGGCAGGTGAATGTCGCTTACGCGCTCAAATGAGCGGCGTGTGAACACCGGAGGCCGAGACGCTCTCACTTTTCGGAGGAGGGGATGTGCCTCCTGGCCGGGCGTCTCGCGGGGCGTGTCCCACAACGTGGTGCAGGCGAGCAAGCCCTCCGCGTCAAGGAAGAGTGACGTGAGCGAGGTTGTGGGCACCTTTCGAAAGTCGCCGTACTCCGCACAGCAGGGCGACTGCCAGGCAGCGTCGGCCAGCACCTGATCGCGAGTCTGCGCCTACGGCAGCGCGCTCGCCGTCGTACCGGTGAAATGGCGCTTTACGAGGGCCAGTTCGTGTGATCAGATCTCCCCGCCAGGTTCGGGCGGCCCTGGGGAGGGGCCGTGGGAGGCGGGGAGTTCACATGCGTACTGCGGCGGAGGAGACGGCTCAGCCGTGCCCGGAGTGCGGAACCGAGATCCGTGTGGGCGGACGGTTCATCGTCTGGTGCGCCGCCTGCGACTGGAACGTCGACCCGAACGGGCAGCAGGATGAGCAGGGGGGACAAGGGCGGCTGGAGCGGGCGAGGCGCAGCCTGGCCCGGCGGCACGGTGAGAGGCTCCTCGTCGAGGTGACGCAGGGGGTCGGCTGTACGCGCGGCGGGACGCCGCCGCGGTTCTCGCGTATGCGATCGCTCTCGCCGTGCACGGTGTCACCGTGGTGCTGCTGGCGGGCGGTGTCCTCTGCCTCGTGTGGGGTTCGGGCGGTCTGGTGCTGCTGGGGCTGTTCTTCCTGGCGATGGCCGTGATGCTCAGACCGCGGTTGTCCGCACGGCCCGAAGGGGAGACCGTACTGCACCGTGCCGACGCGCCGGAGCTGTACGCGCTCGTCGACGAGGTGGCCCAAGTGGTCGGTACCCGCGGCGTGGACGTCATCGTCGTCGACAAGGAGATCAACGCGAGCGTCAGGTCCTACGGCCTGCGGGGGCGCCGTGCACTGAGCCTGGGCCTGCCTCTGTGGGAGGTGCTCACACCACAGCAGAGGGTCGCTCTTCTGGGTCACGAGCTGGGCCATTACAGCAACGGCGACACCCGGCACGCCGTGGTGGTGGCGACGGCGTTGCACTCACTGACCATGTGGTGCCACTACCTCGCCCCGATCCGGCAGCCGTCCGCCGTCGAAATGTTCGTGAACCTGTTCTACGCCGTTCCCCGTCTGCTCGTTCAGGGTGTGCTGGTCCTGCTCGACCATCTGACGTTGCGGGCGACCCAGCGTGCCGAGTACCTGGCCGACCGGGAGGCCGCGCGGGCCGCGTCCACCGAGGCCGCGGCCGGCCTCATGGACCGGCTGCTGCTCGCGGATTCGGTCGAGGTCTTCCTGCGGCGCGAGGTGAACAGTGCGGCGCTGGCCGGGCGGCGTTCGGCCCGCAGGGCCCCGGACCGGACGGACGAGTTCTGGGAGCGGCTGACCGCGCACATGGCGTCCGTCCCGGAACACGAGTACGAGCGTCAGCGGCGTGCCGGGGCCCGGCGCGGCCACAGCGTCGACGCGACCCATCCGCCGACGCACCTCAGGCGCGCCTGCCTGCTTTCCGGCCCGCCCACGGAGGCGGCCGTCGCCCTGGACGAGGGCCGCCGGCGGCGGATCGCCGCCGAACTCGCCCGTGCGCGCACGGAGGTGGCCCGGAGCATCGTCCGCGACGGCATCGGATGAGCGGATGAACGGAGGGCAGTGAGCGGTGTCCGGGCGTTCTGTACGAGGTGGCCGCCCGCCGGGTGGCGGAGCGGGTGGACGAGGAGGAAGGGGCCGATGCTATGAGGGTACGCACCCTGATGTTCGGTCTGTACGCCGATGAGGAGGGGCTGGCATGGGTCGGGGGGCTCGTCGACGAGGCCGTGGGTGCGCGGAGCGCCCGGCTCGTCGGGCGGACCGTGGCACGCACCTGTGAGGGGAGCGGGGCGACGACCGCCGAGATGTACGACTACCTGGCGGACCAGTGGGCCTGGGAGAACCCCGGGCAGAGCAGCGGTGCGCGGGAGCCGGTCGAGCTGCGCGTGCGCCTGGCGTGCTCGCTGCGGACCTGGCGGGCGGTCCGCAAGGCGGTGATCAGGGCGTTGTGCCCCGAGGGCGATGCGTCCCACACTTGCCGGGTGCCCTGGTCCGCAGCCTGAGTGGACGTGATCGGCTCCATGGACGCCGGAGGGCGCCCGGCGGATCGTTCGCCGGGCGCCCTTCGCAACCGTGAGGCGGTGCCTACAGCCGCTCGATCACGTAGTCCACGCACTTCGTCAGGGCCTCGACGTCCGCCGGGTCGATCGCCGGGAACATCGCGACGCGCAGCTGGTTGCGGCCGAGCTTGCGGTAGGGCTCGGTGTCGACGATGCCGTTGGCGCGCAGGACCTTGGCGACGGCGGCGGCGTCGATCTCGTCGGCGAAGTCGATCGTGCCGATGACCTGGGAGCGCTTGGCCGGGTCGGTGACGAACGGGGTCGCGAACTTGACGTCCTCCGCCCAGCCGTACAGGGTGCGCGCGGAGGTGGCGGTGCGGCGGACCGCCCAGTCCAGACCGCCCTGGCCGTTGATCCACTCCAGCTGCTGGTTCAGGAGGAAGAGGGTGGCCAGCGCCGGGGTGTTGTACGTCTGGTTCTTGCGGGAGTTGTCGATCGCGGTGGGGAGAGAGAAGAACTCCGGGATGTGGCGGCCGGACGCGTGGATCCGCTCGGCGCGCTCGACGGCGGCCGGGGAGAACACGGCGATCCACAGGCCGCCGTCGGCGGCGAAGGACTTCTGCGGGGCGAAGTAGTAGACGTCGGTCTCGGAGATGTCGACCGGCAGGCCGCCGGCGCCGGAGGTGGCGTCGACCAGGACCAGGGCGCCCTCGTCGGCCCCGGCCACCCGCTTGATGGGCATGGCGACACCGGTCGAGGTCTCGTTGTGCGTGAGGGCGTGGACGTCGACGCCCGCCTCGGCCTTCGGCTCGGGGTGTGTGCCCGGGTCGGAGGAGACGACGGAGGGGTCGGCGAGCCAGGGGGCGAGCTGGGCGGCCTTGGCGAACTTCGAGGAGAACTCGCCGAAGCTGAGGTGCTGCGACTTGTTCTCGATCAGACCGTGGGTCGCGATGTCCCAGAAGGCCGTGGAGCCGCCGTTGCCGAGCACGACCTCGTAGCCGTCGGGGAGCTGGAACAGCTCGCTGATGCCCTCGCGCACCTTGCCGACCAGGTTCTTGACCGGGGCCTGGCGGTGGGAGGTGCCCATCAGGGACGTACCCGTGGCGGCGAGGGCGTCCAGGGCCTCCGTCCGCACCTTGGAGGGACCCGCGCCGAAACGTCCGTCGGCGGGCTTGATGTCAGCGGGAATCGGGATCTCAGCCACGACGGGAGCCTAGCGGCTCGGAGAAACCCGGGTGAAACGTCGTCCGTCGGCTGAGACGGGGGCTGAGACGGGGATTGACGGTGCGGGTGCGCCGACGGCGGGGCGCGGTGCGGGCGGGAGAGGGCCGGCGGTGGATCGTCCGTCCTCGTCCGCCCGCCTCGGCGCCCGCACCGACGCCCGGGATCAGCCCCCGAGCTTCACCGGAAGCTCGTACAGGTCGTTCTGGGTGACCACCGGCTTGTTGCGCAGCTCGCTCGCCGGGACCGCCAGGTCCAGATCCGGGAAGCGTGCGTACAGGGCGGGCAGGGCCACGCCCGCCTCCAGGCGGGACAGGGCCGCTCCGGGGCACACGTGCGGGCCGTGGCCGAACGAGATGTGGCGGTTCGCGGTGTCGCGGGTGATGTCGAAGGCGCCGGCCGTCGGACCGTGGGCCTGCTCGTCGCGGCCGATCGCGGCGTACGACACGATGAGCGCGTCCCCGGCCGGCAGGACCTTGTCCCCGACCCGTATGTCCTCCGTGGCGAACCGGATCAGCACATGGGACGTGGGGGTGGAGTACCGCAGGGTCTCCTCGATCACCGCCGACCAGTCCACCTTGCCGGCCAGCACCAGCGCGCGCTGTTCGGGGTGGGTGGAGAGGTTGACCACCGCGTTGACGATGAGGGAGATCGTCGTCTCGTGACCGGCCGCGACCATCAGCTGGAGGGTGGAGACGATCTCCTGGTCGGTGAGGCTGTCGCCGTCCTCGGACGCCCGGATCAGCGCGGAGGTCAGGTCGTCGCCGGGGTTCTCGCGCTTCCGCGCGACCGTCTCGGACATGATTCCGGCCAGCTCGGTCAGGGTCGCGACGACCTCATCCGGCGGGGTCTGCGTCGAGAAGAACTTCTCGAACAGCTCCTTCAGCCGCGGCAGCCGCTCCTCCGCCAGCCCCATCAGGTCGGCGATCACGTACATCGGCAGCGGGTACGCGAACACCGACTTCAGGTCGACCGTGTCGCCCTCCTGCTCGGCGACGCGGTCCAGCAGCCCTTCCGTCAGCTCCGCGATCCGGGCGCGCATCTGCTCCACCCGGCGGGGCGTGAGCGCCTGGGCGACCAGGGTGCGCAGGCGGCGGTGGTCCGCGCCGTCCACGGTCAGCATGGACCGGCCCGGGTTGGCCAGTCCGATCAGCGGCCAGTCGGGGGCGATCTCGCCGCGCTGCCAGGCGCCCCAGACGTTGATGTCCTTCACCACCCGGGGGTCGGTGAGCAGCTTCTTGGCCTCGGCGTGGTGCGTGACCGCCCACACCGGTACGCCGCCCGGCAGCATCACGGGCGTGAGGGGTCCGGCGGCCCGCAGCGCGGCGCTCTCCCCGTCCAGGTCGGAGACGAACGGGTCGAGGTGGATGCGGGACTGTTCGATGTCCGTCGTCGTGTCCGCAGCAGCCGTCATGAGAACGTGCCTCCAAGGGCGGGGGTGGGAGTGAACGTGACCGGAAGTTCGGACAGTCCGCGCAGCCACGGCGACGGGCGGCGGGCCAGGGACGCGGCCGGTACCGCGAGGTCGATGTCCGGCAGCCGGTCCAGAATGACCTCGATGCCGGTCCGCGCGATCACCTCGGCGATCTCCTGCGCCGGGAACGGGCAGCGGTGCTCCCCGTGGCCGAAGGAGAAGTGCGCGCTGTTGCCGCCGGTCAGGGCCGAGCCGTCGGTACGCACCTGGGGGTCGGAGTTGGCGCCCTGGAGGCCGAGGAGCAGCATGTCGCCGGCGCGGATGCGACGACCGCCCAGCTGGGTGTCGCGGGCCGCCCAGCGGCCGGCCACGTTCTGTGTGGGGGTGTCCTCCCACAGCACCTCGTTCATCGCCTCGGCGATGCTGTTGCGGCCACCGAACAGGGACGCGGCGAACCGGCCGTCCGTCAGCATCAGGTGCAGGGAGTTGCCGATCCAGTCGGCGGTCGGCTGGTGTCCGGCCGCCATCATCACCATCAGGTCCTGGCAGATCTCCTCCGCGGTGAATCCGGAGGTGTCGGCGAGCATCCGGGACACGACGTCCTCGGCGGGCTTCTCCTTGCGGCTGGCCACCAGCTCCGTCATCGACGTGAACAGGTGGGTCTGGCCCGCGATGGCCCGCTCCCGGCCGTCGATCATGTCGTTGAGGGCGGTGACCAGGGCCGGGCCCGCCTCGTCGGCGAAGCCGTAGAGGCGGGCCAGTACGCGCACCGGCAGCAGCATCGCGAACTCGGCGACGATGTCCGCGCTGCCCCTGGGACAGATGCCGTCGATCAGCTCGTCGGCGAACTTCTCGGCGTAACCGCGCAGTTCGAACGGGTCCACGGCCTCCAGCGCGGTGACCATCATCCTGGCCCGCTTGCGGTGCCGTTCGCCGACGGTGTACAGGATCGACGGCTGCTTACGGCCGATCATCGGCAGCAGCGGCCAGTCGTCGGGGATGTTCACCCACTGGTTCCACAGGTCGGAGTCGCGGCTGAACAGCACCGGGTCCCCGGTGATCTGGTGCAGCTCGCGGTAGCCGAGCACCAGCCAGGCCGGTACGTCGCCGTCGAGCAGTACCGGCACCACGCTGCCGTGCTCGCGCCGCATCTCCCGGTACACCTTGGCCGGGTCGTCCTGGAGCAGGGGACCGCTGAGGTGGATGGGGGCGGAAGCGGAGGCGGGGACGGGGCTCACACCAACTCCTGACGGGGGGTTCGGGAGAGGTCGGAGTACAGGGCCTGGATGTGCTCCACCAGGGTGATCAGCACCAGCTTGCTGGATTCCCGGGATCGCGCGTCACAGGTGACCAGCGGCACGTGCGGATCGAGGTCGAGGGCCTCGCGGATCTGCTCCGGCGTGAAGGCGGGGCCGCCGAAGTCGTTGCAGGCGACGATGAACGGCGTGCCGTGTTTCTCCAGCCGGTCGATGGCGTACCAGGAGTCGTCGATGCGCCGGGTGTCGACCAGGACGACCGCGCCCAGGGTGCCGGAGAACAGCCGGTCCCACAGGAACCAGAAGCGTTCCTGACCGGGCGCCCCGAACAGGTACAGCACATTGCGCGAGTCGAGTGTGATCCGGCCGAAGTCGAAGGCGACGGTGGTCGCGGTCTTGCCGCGCACCCCGCTGATGTCGTCGACGGCCTCTCCGGCCCGGGTCATCGTCTCCTCGGTGTTGAGGGGACGTATCTCGCTCACCGAGCGGACCATCGTCGTCTTGCCGGCGCCGAAGCCGCCCACGATCACGATCTTGAGGCCGTTGTCGGCCGACGCGTCCAGCGGTGTGCGCGTCTCGGAGGTCGTGCGCGGCGCAGAGGTCGTGCGCGGCTCAGAGGTTGCGGAGTCCAACGAGCACCTGCTCCAGGATGTCGAGGTCGGGAACGGCGGCCTTGCGGGGGTGGCGGGCGCTGACGCGGCCCGCCGCGAGGAGGTCGGAGAGCAGGATGCGGGTGATGCTCACCGGCAGTTCGAGCTCGGCCGCGATCTCCACGACCGCCGTGGGGCGTCCGGTCAGCCGCAGGATCGCGGCGTGCTCGGACTGCATGCCGGGCACCGGATCGCATTCGGCGACGACGAGGGTCACCAGGTCGAAGGGGTTGTCGGGCCCGGACCGGCTGCGTCCCTGGGTGAGGGTGTAGAGCCGGTCCGGGGCGTCGTCCCGGCCGGGCCTGCTCATGAGGTGCGCGGCTGCGCGGTCAGGTGCTCGCCGATCTGCTCCACGAGTTCGCTCATGTTGTGCCCGACGAGCCCGGAGTCCGCCTCCTCGGTGGTGACGACGGCCAGGTGCGCGCCCTCACCCGCCTCCACGATGAACAGCACGCCGCCGTAGAACTCGGTCATCGCGGACCGGACGTCGCCGCTGCCGTCGCCGAACTCCACGGACGCGCCGTGCGACAGCGACTGGATGCCCGCGGCGATCGCGGCGAGCTGGTCGGCCTGGTCGGCGGAGAGTTCCGGGGTGTGGCACAGCTTCAGGCCGTCCCGGGACAGCACCAGGGCGTGCCGAGCACCCGGCGTGCGCTCCAAGAGGCCTTCTATCAGCCAGGTGAGCTTCTCGTCGGCGGTTGTCGTGCCGGTCATGAGGTGGTGTCGCCTTCCGGGGTCGTGGGGGTGGTCTGGAGTCCGATGGACTGGGGTTCGTCGGTCTGGGATTCGTTGGTCTGGAGTTCGTCGGACTGGGGTTCGTCGGTCCGGTCGGGGGTGGTGCCGGAGGTTCCGGCGGTTGTACCGGTGCCGGCGGCCGTGTCGTCCGGGGTGGTGGCGCGTACGGCCTGGCGGAAGCTGCTGAAGCGGGCCGTACGGGCCTTGGTCTCCTCGGCGGTCGGGGCCGGCCGCAGGGCGGCGGTGCGACTGGCGGAACGGGTGCGCTCGGCCTCGGCGAGGGTCCGGCCGCGTCGGCGGCGCGGGAGGCTGAGCGGGGACGCGTCCGTACCTGGGGCCGGGGACTCATGGGTGGGGACCGGGTCGGGGTCGAGGTCGTCGGCTCCCGCGCGGGACGCCGCGTACGAGTGGCCGGGGGCCGGCGCGGGGCGGGAGGTGGCGCGGGGCGTCGTGCCGCGTTCCGCCGGGGCGGTGTCGTACGAGGTGGCGTGGTGCGTTTCCGGTTCCACCCCGTCGGCGGGGCGGGCCGGTTCGTCGGCGGGGCGGGTGCCGCGGCGGCGGGGGAGACGCAGGGCCGACGGCTCGGACGCCGTGGCCGCCGGGGTCTCGTCCGCGGGCGACGTGGACGGTGTGGACGGTGCCGGTGTCCCGGTGAGGGACGCCGATGTGGCGGTGACGGGCGGTGCGGTGGTCGTCGTGGTGGCGTCGGCGGCCGGGGTCCTGGGCGCGTCCGGCTCTACGAGGATGTCCTGCGGGACGAGCATCAGCACGCCCGTGCCGCCGCGGGCCGAGGGGCGGTAGGAGACCCGGAGGCCGTACCGCCGGGACAGCCGGCCCACCACGGCGAGTCCGAGCCGCGTACCGGTGAGGCCCCCGAGTCCGGTGGACTCGCCGGAGACCGCGCGCTCGGCGCGACGCAGCTGGGCCTCGCCCATGACGAGCCCGCTGTCCTCGACGGACACGATGACCCCGGCCGGCACCTCCTCGACGTAGACGTGGACCTCGGCGGTCGGCGGCGAGAAGTTGGCCGCGTTGTCGAGGAGTTCGGCGAGCGCGTGCATCACGCCCTCAGCGGCGTGCCCGGCGACGGCGATGTTGCTGGTGGAGTGGACACGGACGCGCTGGTAGCCGTTGATCCGGCCCATGGCCCCGCGCAGGATCGACTCCATGCCGATGGGCCGGGCCCAGCGGCGACCCGAACGGGCGCCGGTGAGGACGGCGACGGAGTCGGCGAGCCTGCCCGCCTGGGCGGTGCGGTGGTCGAGGTGGAGGAGGTCGGCGAGGACCTCCTCGTCGTGGTGCTTGTCCTCCATCGCGCGCAGGTCCGCGAGCATGCCGGTGGACAGGGCCTGCATACGGCCGGCCGCGTTGGCGGTCGCGGACAGCGCGGTGGCCCGGGCGTTGTTGGCCTCGCGCAGCCGGGCGGCCAGCCGCGCGCTCTCCGCGATGAGCCGGTCCCGGTCCTGCGCCAGCCGGTCGCGCTCCCCGCTCAGCCGGGCCTGCTCCTCGGCGTGCTCCTGCGTCAACCGGTCGGTGTGGGCGGTGTGTTCCCCGGTGAGCCGCTTGAGCTCGGCGGCGTGGTCGTCCGTGAGCCGGGCCCGCTCCTCGGCGTGCTCCCGTGCCAACCGGGCGGTGGCGGCGTCGTGCTGCTCGGTGAGGCGGTCGCGTTCCGCCGCCAGGTCCTCGGCGAGACGGGTCCGCTCCTGCTCCAGGTCGGCCGACAGGCGGGCCCGCTCCCGGTCGAGTTCGCCGGTCAGCCACTCGTGTTGGCGGCGGGCGTCCTGGGTCAGCCGGGCCCGTTCCTGGAGCAGCCGTCCGACGTCCTGGGTGACCGCTTCCAGCCGCCCGCGGGCCGCCCGTGCCGACAGGACGGCGTGTGCGGCCACCGTGACGGCCGCGCACAGCAGCAGGGCGGCGACCACCCCGGCCACCGCGAGCGCACCGCGCGCGGACTCCGGCCCCAGCAGCACGGCGGCGGTGACCGCGACCGCGGCGAGCACCGCTGTGAGCAACGGGACGGGGAGCAGGCTGCGGGGGGTGGGGCGGTCGCCGGGGAGCAGGGGGGAGGTCATCAATCAGGGTCCTCGGTCGGGTCCTCGGTCGGGGGTTCGCGGCGTGCACCGTCGTCTGCGCGGCCCTCGCGCGGTTCGATGAGGTTGCCGGACCGGGTTCCGGGTCGCTTTTGGAACGAGGGCCGACAACTATGCGCAACTCGCGGTCACTATAGGAGATTTCGTGATCGACTTGGGAGTGTTCCGGTTCCGTTCCCGGTAGTTGAGCCGATCCGGAGGGAACCGGGTGCCGCCCGGGGTCCCTCCCCGGGTGCCTCCCCGGGCCCCGCCCAGGGTCCCGCCCCGGGGGCCGCGCGGGGGTGTGCGCGGTCACTGGTGGCCCGTCCGTCGAGAGGCATCCTGGGGGAATGAGGGATCTCCGGGAACTACGGGCCGGGCTGCGGGCGGCCGTGCGCGGTGAGGTGGACTTCGGCACCACCGCGCGGGCGCTGACGACCATGGACGCCTCCAACTACCGCCGGGTGCCGCTCGGTGTGGTGGCTCCACGGGACGCCGACGACGTGGCGGCGGCCCTCGCGGTCTGCCGGACGTACGGCGTCCCCGTGGTGCCGCGCGGCGGCGGCACGTCGATCGCGGGACAGGCGACCGGGACGGGCGTGGTGCTGGACTTCACCCGGCACATGAACCGGCTGCTGTCCGTCGACCCGGAGACGCGCACGGCCGTCGTCCAGCCCGGCCTCGTCCTCGACCGGCTCCAGGAGGCTGCCGCCCCGTACGGCCTGCGCTTCGGACCGGACCCCTCCACCCACAGCCGCTGCACTCTCGGCGGCATGATCGGCAACAACGCGTGCGGCTCCCACTCGGTGGCCTGGGGGACGACCGCGGACAGCGTGCGGGAGCTGTCGGTGGTCACCCCGCGCGGAGAACGGCTACGGCTGGGACAGGGGTGGGCCGGGGCCCCGGCGGGACTGCGGGAGCTGGTGGACGGCGAACTGGCCAGGCTGCGCACCGGCTTCCCCGGGCTGCCCCGCCGTATCTCCGGATACGCCCTGGACGCGCTGCTGCCCGAGAAGGGCGCCGACGTGGCCCGCTCCTTCTGCGGCTCGGAGGGCACGCTGGGCGTGCTCACGGAGGCGGTCGTGGAGCTGGTGCGTGCCCCACGCGCGTGTGCGCTCGTCGTACTGGGTTACGCCGACGAGAGCGGGGCCGCCGAGGCGGCGGCCGGGCTCCTGGCGTACGGGCCGTTGACGGTGGAGGGCATGGCGGCCGACCTCGTGCCGTCCACGACGGGACTGCCGCGGGGCGGCGCCTGGCTGTTCGTCGAGACGGGCGGGGAGACGGAGGAAGAAGCACGCGCGGGTGCGGAGACGATCGTCCGCGCGGCGGACGCCGTGGACTGCCTCGTGGTGACCGACCCGGCCCGGCAGCGCACGCTGTGGCGGATCCGGGAGGACGCCGGCGGTACGGCGACCCGGATGCCGGACGGCACCGAGGCGTGGCCGGGGTGGGAGGACTGCGCGGTGCCGCCGGCCCGGCTGGGCCCGTATCTGCGCGACTTCCGGGCGCTGCTGGCCGCCCACGGGCTGCGCGGCACGCCGTACGGGCACTTCGGGGACGGCTGCGTCCACGTCCGCATCGACTTCGACCTGCTGACGGAGGCGGGGATCGGCCGCTTCCGGCGGTTCTCGGAGGAGCTGGCCGAGCTGGTGGTGGCGCACGGCGGTTCGCTGTCCGGGGAGCACGGGGACGGGCAGGCGCGGGCCGAGCTGCTGCCGAGGATGTACGGCGCGGAGACGGTGGCCCTGTTCGAGCGGGTCAAGGGCGTCTGGGACCCCGACGACCTGCTCAACCCCGGGATACTGGTCCGTCCGGCTCCCCTGGACGCCGGCCTCCGCTTCTCCGTGCTGCCGCGCCGTCCGGTCGACGTGGTCTTCGGCTACCCGGGCGACGGCGGCGACTTCTCGGCGGCGGTGCGCCGGTGCGTGGGCGTCGCCAAGTGCCGTACGACGACCGTGTCGGGTCCGGCGGTGATGTGCCCCTCCTTCCGGGTCACGGGTGAGGAGCGGCACTCCACGCGCGGGCGTGCCCGGCTGCTGCACGAGATGCTCGCGGGCGAGCTGGTGACCGACGGCTGGCGGTCGGCGGAGGTCCGGGACGCGCTCGACCTGTGCCTGTCGTGCAAGGGCTGCCGGTCCGACTGCCCGGTCGAGGTCGACATGGCCACGTACAAGGCGGAGTTCCTGCACCACCACTACGCCGGACGGCGCCGGCCCGCCGCCCACTACTCCATGGGGTGGCTTCCGGTGTGGCTGCGCTGGGCGGCCCGTACGCGCACCGCGCCACTGCTGAACGCGCTCGCCGCCGTACGCCCGCTGGCCGCGGTGGCGAAACGGCTGGGCGGAATCGCGCCCGAACGGGGGATCCCGCGGGTGGCGGGGGAGCCGTTCACCCGGTGGTGGCGGAGGCGGGGAGGCGGTGAGAAGGAGCGGGGTGAGCTCGTCGTCCTGTGGCCGGACACCTTCACCGAGCACCTGTCGCCCTCCGTCGGCCGCGCGGCCGTACGCGTGCTGGAGGCGGCCGGGCTGCGGGTGGCGCTCCCGCCGACGCTGCGGCTGCGCCGGCCCCCGGTGGGCGACGGAAGCTCGGCACTGCTGAACCCCGTGTCCGTACTGCGCGGCCGGGGCCGGGTGTGCTGCGGGCTGACGTACGTCTCCACCGGCCAGCTCGACCGCGCCCGTACGGTGCTGCGCCGCACCCTCGACCTGATGGAACCGGTGCTGGAGACCTCCGCCCCGGTCGTCGTCCTGGAGCCGAGCTGCGCCGCCGCCCTCCGTACCGACCTGCCGGAACTGCTGCCCGAGGACCCGCGCGCCCGCCGTCTGGCCGACCGCGTGCTGACCTTCGCCGAAACCCTCCGGCGCCACGCCCCGGGCTGGGCCCCGCCCCGCCTGGACCGTCCGGTCGCCGGGCAGACCCACTGCCACCAGCACGCGGTCCTCGGCGACACGGCCGACCGGGAGCTGCGTACGGCGGCGGGGCTGACCGGCGAGCTGTCCGGCGGCTGCTGCGGCCTGGCCGGGAACTTCGGCTTCGAGAAGGGCCACGCGGAGGTGTCGGCGGCCTGCGCCGAGGAACAGCTCCTGCCGTCGGTGCGGCAGGCGCCGGACGGGGCGGTGATCCTGGCGGACGGCTTCTCGTGCCGTACGCAGCTGGAGCAGCTGGCGGGGGTGCGGGGGCGGCACCTCGCGGAGGTGCTGGCGGAGGGGCTGGGGGAAGGGCTGGGTGCGGACTGAGCCGGGCGGGACAGCGGCGTGCGGGTCCCACACACCTGACTGGGTCCATTACCCTGGACCGAGCAGTACATCGCGATGAACGAAACCCGAGCTCAGCCCCCTGGATCGCCCCGTGACCACGCCCAGCGCCGCCACCACCCCGTCCCCCTCGACCCCCGTCGCCTCCCCGTCGGCCGATGTGTCCGCGTCCGGAGGGCCGGGCCGTTTCGGTTCGCTCGGGCCGGTCGGCCTGGTGCTCGGCGGCTGTGTCTCGGTGCAGTTCGGCGGCGCGCTGGCCGTGCTGCTGATCCCCAGGGCGGGTGCGCTCGGCGTGGTGACCCTGCGGCTGCTGGTGGCCGCGATCGTGCTGCTGCTGGTCTGCCGGCCGCGGCTGCGCGGGCACTCGCGCAGCGACTGGGGCACGGTCGTCGCCTTCGGCATCGCCATGGCCGGCATGAACGGCCTCTTCTACCAGGCCGTCGCCCGTATCCCGCTCGGCCCTGCCGTCACCCTGGAAGTGCTCGGCCCGCTCGCCCTGTCGGTGCTGGCCTCGCGTCGCCTGATCAACGTCGTGTGGGCCGGCCTCGCCCTGGGCGGTGTCTTCCTGCTCGGGGGCGGCGGCTTCGGCAGTCTGGATCCCGTGGGTGCCGCCTTCGCGCTGGCCGCGGGCGGGATGTGGGCGGCGTACATCGTCTTCAGCGCCCGTACCGGCCGACGCTTCCCGCAGGCCGACGGGCTGGCCCTGGCGATGGCGGTGGGGGCGGTGCTGTTCCTGCCGCTGGGGATCGCCGAGTCGGGCGCGAAGCTGGTCGATCCGACGACGTTCGCGCTGGGCGCGGCGGTCGCGCTGCTGTCCTCGGTCCTGCCCTACACCCTCGAACTGCTCGCCCTGCGCCGCCTGCCCGCCTCCACCTTCGCCGTCCTCATGAGCCTGGAACCGGCCCTCGCCGCCACGGCCGGCTTCCTCATCCTCGGCCAGTCCCTCACCACGCCCCAGTCCATCGCGATCGCCCTGGTCATCGCGGCGAGCATGGGGGCGGTGCGGACGCAGGTGGGGCGGGGGAAGGCGCCGGCGCCGAGGGTGGAGTCCTGAGGGCGGGCTCGCCTTCGAGGCGGCGGCCGAAAAACGCGCGGGAGGAATCATGCAAGCACGCTTGATTGCTTCAGTGGCCGCTGCCATGCTCCCCTCATGGCCGATCCGACGCCCGTGTTCGACGATCTGTGTGAGGAAAGCGAAGAGCTCGACCGGCTGGTCGCCGGGCTGAGTGCCGAGCAGTGGGGACTCTCCACCCCCGCGGCCGGATGGACTGTCGCCCACCAGATCGCCCATCTCGCCTGGACCGACCGGTCCGCCCTGCTCGCCGTCACCGACCTGGACGGCTTCCACGCGCTGGTCGAGCAGGCGCTCGCCGCGCCCGGGTCGTTCGTCGACCAGGGCGCGGAGGAGGGCGCCGGGCTGCCGCCGGGTGAGTTGCTGGCGAGGTGGCGGAAGGGGCGGGCGGACCTCGACTCCGCGTTGCGTGCGGCGCCGCCCGGTGTCCGGTTCCCCTGGTACGGGCCGCCCATGTCGGGTGCGTCCATGGCGACCGGGCGGCTGATGGAGACCTGGGCGCACGGGCAGGACGTGGCGGACGCACTGGGTGTGGTGCGCACACCCACGGACCGGCTCAGGCATGTGGTGCGCATCGGGGTGCGAGCGCGGGACTTCGCCTTCGGAGGGCACGGGCTGCCCGTACCCTTCGAGGAGTTCCGCGTGGAGGTCGTCGGTCCCTCGGGCGACCTGTGGACGTACGGCCCCGAGGACGCCTCCCAGCGCGTCACCGGGCCCGCCCTCGACTTCTGCCTGCTGGTCACCCAGCGCGCCCACCGCGCCGACCTCGCCGTGCGCGCCGAGGGGCCGGACGCCGACCGCTGGCTGGACATCGCCCAGGCCTTCGCCGGGCCGCCCGGCGCCGGGCGGGCGCCCAAGGGGGCGGGCGAGTGACGCCGCGGCCCCTGCGGATCGGCAACGCCTCCGGCTTCTACGGCGACCGTTTCGACGCCATGCGCGAGATGCTCACCGGCGGCGAGCTGGACGTCCTCACCGGCGACTACCTCGCCGAGCTGACCATGCTGATCCTGGGCCGGGACCGGCTCAAGGACCCGGCGGCCGGGTACGCCCGCACCTTCCTGCGGCAGCTGGAGGAGTGCCTCGGGCTCGCCCACGAGCGGGGCGTGCGGATCGTGACGAACGCCGGCGGGCTGAACCCCGCCGGACTCGCCGACGCGGTGCGGGAGCTGGCCGGCCGGCTCGGCCTCCCCGTGCGCGTCGCCCAGGTGGAGGGCGACGACCTCACCGCCCACCACCCCGGCAGCCTCACTGCCCACGCCTACCTCGGCGGCTTCGGCATCGCTGCCTGCCTGCGCGAGGGCGCCGACGTGGTCGTCACCGGCCGGGTCACCGACGCGGCCCTGGTCACCGGGCCCGCCGCCGCCCACTTCGGCTGGCGGCCGGATCAGTACGACCGGCTCGCGGGCGCCGTCGTCGCCGGGCACGTGCTGGAGTGCGGCGCCCAGGCCACCGGCGGCAACTACGCCTTCTTCACCGACCACGCCCTCCAGCGGCTGCGCCGCCCCGGCTTCCCGCTCGCCGAGATCCACGAGGACGGCACCTGCGTCATCACCAAGCACCCCGGCACCGGCGGTGCCGTCGAGGTGGGCACGGTGACCGCCCAGCTGCTGTACGAGACGAGCGGCGCACGGTACGCCGGGCCCGACGTCACGACGCGGCTGGACACCGTACGGCTCAGCCAGGACGGCCCCGACCGGGTGCGCGTCGAGGGCGTGCGCGGGGAAGCCCCGCCGCCCACCCTCAAGGTCGGGCTCAACCGCCTCGGCGGCTTCCGCAACGAGGTCACCTTCGTGCTCACCGGGCTCGACATCGAACGCAAGGCCGAGCTGGTGCGGCAGCAGATGCACGACGCGCTCGCGGCCGTCACGTCACCCCCCGGCGAGGTCCGCTGGGATCTCGTGCGCACCGACCGGCCCGACGCAGACACCGAGGAGACGGCGAGCGCGCTGCTCCGGCTGGTCGTACGGGACCGGGACCCGGAGGCCGTGGGGCGGGCGTTCAGCGGGGCCGCCGTGGAACTGGCGCTCGCCGGCTACCCCGGCTTCCACATGCTCGCGCCTCCCGGGAAGGGCGCGCCCTACGGCGTCTTCGAGGCCGCGTACGTCCCCCAGGGCGCCGTCGATCACACGGCCGTCCTCCACGACGGCCGTCGTATCCCCGTGCCCGCCCCCCACGACACACGCGTCCTTGAGGGCGTACCGGAGCCACCCCTGCCCGATCCCCCTCCGGACGGTCCCACCCGGCGTGCCCCGCTCGGGCTCGTCGCCGGGGCCCGCAGCGGGGACAAGGGAGGGGACGCCAATGTCGGGGTGTGGGCGCGGTCGGAGGACGGCTGGCGCTGGCTCGCGCACGAGCTGACCGTCGACCGGTTCCGGCAGCTGATCCCCGAGAGCCGTGCGCTGCCCGTCGCCCGGCACACCCTGCCCGGCCTGCGCGCGCTGAACTTCGTCGTCGAGGGCATCCTCGGCGAGGGCGTCGCCGCCCGGCACCGGTTCGACCCGCAGGCCAAGGCGCTCGGCGAATGGCTGCGCTCCCGCCACCTGGACATCCCGGAGGTCCTGCTGTGACGGTCCTTTCCTCCGCCCTGGACACCGGCTCCCCCGACTACCGGGCCCACCGCGAGGCCATGCTCGCCAAGCTCGCCGAGCTGGAGGCCGAGCACGCCAAGGCGCTCGCGGGCGGCGGTCCGAAGTACGTCGAGCGGCACCGGCGGCGCGGCAAGCTGCTCGCGCGGGAGCGGATCGAGCTGCTGCTCGACCCCGACACGCCGTTCCTGGAACTGTCGCCGCTGGCCGCCTGGGGCAGCGACTACACCGTGGGCGCCTCGCTCGTCACCGGGATCGGGGTCGTCGAGGGCGTGGAGTGCCTGATCACCGCCAACGACCCGACCGTGCGCGGCGGCGCCAGCAACCCGTGGAGCCTGCGGAAGGCGCTGCGGGCCAACGACATCGCGCTCGCCAACCGGCTGCCCTGCATCAGCCTCGTCGAGTCGGGCGGCGCCGACCTGCCCTCCCAGAAGGAGATCTTCATCCCCGGAGGCGCCATCTTCCGGGACCTGACCCGGCTGTCGGCGGCCGGCATCCCGACCGTCGCCGTCGTCTTCGGCAACTCCACCGCCGGCGGCGCCTACGTCCCCGGCATGTCCGACCACGTGATCATGGTCAAGGAACGCGCCAAGGTGTTCCTCGGCGGACCGCCCCTGGTGAGGATGGCGACCGGCGAGGAGAGCGACGACGAGTCGCTGGGCGGTGCCGAGATGCACGCGCGCGTGTCCGGCCTCGCCGACCACTTCGCCGTCGACGAACACGACGCCCTCAGGCAGGCACGCCGTGTCGTCGCCCGCCTCAACCACCGGAAAGCCCACCCCGATCCCCCCGTCGCAGAGCCACCGAAATACGACGACGAGGAGCTTCTCGGCATCGTTCCCGGCGATCTGAAGATCCCCTTCGACCCCCGCGAGGTCATCGCCCGGATCGTCGACGCCTCCGACTTCGACGAGTTCAAGCCGCTGTACGGGACGAGCCTCGTCACCGGCTGGGCCGGCCTGCACGGCTATCCCGTCGGCATCCTCGCCAACGCCCGGGGCGTGCTGTTCAGCGAGGAGTCGCAGAAGGCCGCCCAGTTCATCCAGCTCGCCAACCAGCGCGACATCCCGCTGATCTTCCTGCACAACACCACCGGCTACATGGTCGGCCGCGAGTACGAGCAGGGCGGCATCATCAAGCACGGCGCCATGATGATCAACGCGGTGTCCAACTCGCGGGTCCCGCACCTGTCCGTCCTCATGGGCGCCTCCTACGGCGCCGGGCACTACGGCATGTGCGGGCGGGCCTACGACCCGCGCTTCCTGTTCGCCTGGCCCAGCGCCAAGTCCGCCGTCATGGGCCCGCAGCAGCTCGCGGGCGTGCTGTCGATCGTCGCCCGGCAGTCGGCGGCGGCGAAGGGGCAGCCGTACGACGAGGAGGCCGACGCGGCACTGCGGGCGATGGTGGAGCAGCAGATCGAGTCCGAGTCGCTGCCGATGTTCCTGTCCGGGCGGCTCTACGACGACGGCGTCATCGACCCGCGCGACACCCGCACCGTCCTCGGCCTGTGCCTCTCCGCCGTCCACACCGCCCCCTACGAGGGCGCGCGCGGCGGCTTCGGCGTCTTCCGGATGTGAGGGACCGATCCAGTGATTTCGACTCTGCTCGTCGCCAACCGGGGCGAGATCGCCTGCCGGATCTTCCGCACCTGCCGTGAGCTGGGCATCCGTACGGTCGCCGTGCACTCGGACGCCGACGAGGGCGCCCTCCACACGCGCGTGGCCGACGCGGCGGTACGGCTGCCGGGGACCACGCCCGCCGAGACGTATCTGCGCGGCGACCTGATCGTGAAGGCGGCGATCGCGGCCGGCGCGGACGCCGTCCACCCCGGCTACGGCTTCCTCTCCGAGAACGCCGGCTTCGCCCGTGCCGTCCAGGACGCGGACCTGGTCTGGATCGGACCGCCCCCCAGGGCCATCGAGGCGATGGCCTCCAAGACCCGCGCCAAGGAGCTCCTGGGCATCCGGCCCCTGAAGGACGTCACCGAGGCCGACCTGCCGGTGCTGGTGAAGGCGGCGGCGGGCGGCGGCGGGCGCGGGATGCGGATCGTACGGCGGCTCGCGGACCTGGAGGGCGAACTGGCCTCCGCACGCGCGGAGGCGGCGAGCGCCTTCGGGGACGGCGAGGTGTTCGTCGAGCGGTACCTCGGGGGCGACGCAGGCGGGCGCCACGTCGAGGTGCAGGTCCTCGCCGACAGCCACGGAACCGTGTGGACGCTCGGCACCCGCGACTGCTCCCTCCAGCGCCGCCACCAGAAGGTCGTCGAGGAGGCCCCGGCGCCCGGACTCTCCGGGGAGCTCGACCGGGAACTGCGGGAGCTTGCCGTACGGGCCGCGCGTGCCGTCGACTACGCCGGCGCCGGCACCGTCGAGTTCCTGGTGGCCGACGGCCGGGCGCACTTCCTGGAGATGAACACCCGCCTCCAGGTCGAACACCCCGTGACCGAGGCCGTGTTCGGCGTCGACCTGGTCGCCCTGCAGATCCGTGTCGCCGAGGGCCACCCCCTGGACACCGACCCGCCACGCGCGCGTGGGCACGCAATCGAGGCCCGCCTGTACGCCGAGGACCCGGCCCGCGACTGGGCCCCGCAGACCGGCACCCTGCACCGCCTCGCCGTCCCCGCCGGCGTCCGCCTGGACACCGGCTACGGCGACGGCGACACCATCGGCGTCCACTACGACCCGATGCTCGCCAAGGTCGTCGCCCACGCCCCCACGCGCGCGGAGGCGCTGCGCAAGCTGGCCGGCGCACTGGAGCGGGCCGCCGTGCACGGCCCGGTCACCAACCGGGACCTGCTCGTCCGCTCCCTGCGGCACCAGGAGTTCGCCGAGGGCCGTATGGACACCGGTTTCTACGACCGCCACCTCGCCGAACTCACCCGGCCCGCCCCCGACCCGTACGCCCCGCTGGCCGCCGCGCTCGCCGACGCGCACGGCCGCTCCCGGTTCGGCGGCTGGCGCAACGTGCCCTCCCAGCCGCAGGTCAAGCGGTACCTGATGGCGGGCGAGGAGCACGAGGTGCGCTACCGGCACACGCGTGAGGGGCTCGCCGCCGACGCCGACGGGGTGCGCGTGGTGCACGCGGACGCGTGCCGGGTCGTCCTCGAAGTGGACGGCGTACGGCGCACGTTCGAGGTCGCCCGCCACGGCGACCAGGTGTACGTGGGCGGCTCCGCACTCACCGCCCTGCCCCGCTTCCCCGACCCCGCCGCCCAGCGCGCCCCCGGCTCGCTGCTCGCCCCCATGCCCGGCACCGTCGTCCGCGTCGCCGACGGCCTGGCCGTGGGAGCCGCCGTACGGGCCGGAGAGCCACTGCTGTGGCTGGAGGCGATGAAGATGGAACACAAGATCTCCGCGCCCGTCACAGGGACGCTCAGCGCCCTGCACGCCGCCCCCGGCCGCCAGGTCGAGGTCGGTGCCCTGCTCGCCGTCGTAGAGGCCACTGCCGTAGAGGCACATCAGGAGGATCAGTGAGCGCCACACTGGAAACCGACGAACACAAGGCCCTGCGCGCCGCCGTCGCCGCGCTCGGCAAGCGCTACGGGCGCGACTACATCACCCGGACCTTCGCCGAGGGCCGCCACCCCACCGAACTGTGGGCCGAGGCCGGCAAACTCGGCTACCTCGGCGTCAACCTGCCGGAGGAGTACGGGGGAGGGGGCGGCGGCATCGCCGAACTCGCGATCGTCCTCGAAGAACTCGGCGCCGCCGGCTGCCCGCTGATGATGCTGGTCGTCTCACCCGCCATCTGCGGCACCGTCATCGCCCGCTTCGGCACCGAGGAGCAGAAGCGGACCTGGCTGCCCGGACTCGCCGACGGCACCCGCACCATGGCCTTCGGCATCACCGAACCCGACGCCGGGTCCAACTCCCACCGCATCACCACCACCGCCCGCCGCGACGGTGGGGGAGGAGCCGAGAGTGGGGGAGACTGGCTGCTCACCGGCCGCAAGGTGTTCATCTCCGGCGTCGACATCGCCGACGCCGTACTGATCGTCGGCCGCACCGAAGACGCTCGCACCGGCCGTCTCAAGCCCTGCCTGTTCATCGTCCCCTCGGACGCCGAGGGCTTCCAGCGGCACCCCATCGACATGGAACTGAACGCCGCCGAGAAGCAGTTCGAGCTCGTCCTGGACGACGTACGGCTGCCCGCCGACGCGCTCGTCGGCGACGAGGACGCGGGCCTGCTGCAGTTGTTCGCCGGACTCAACCCCGAGCGCATCATGACGGCCGCCTTCGCGGTCGGCATGGGCCGCCACGCGCTCGCCCGGGCCGTGGAGTACGCGCGCGAACGCACCGTCTGGAAGACCCCCATCGGCGCCCACCAGGCCATCGCCCACCCCCTCGCCCAGGCCCACATCGACCTCGAACTCGCCCGCCTGATGATGCAGAAGGCCGCCCACCTGTACGACGCCGGAGACGACGTGGGCGCCGGGGAGGCCGCCAACATGGCCAAGTACGCGGCCGGTGAGGCCTGTGTGAAGGCCGTCGACCAGGCCGTGCACACCCTGGGCGGCAACGGCCTCACACGCGAATTCGGGCTCGCCTCGCTGGTGACGGCCGCACGCGTGACCCGTATCGCCCCGGTGAGCCGGGAGATGATTCTCAACTACGTCTCCCACCAGAGCCTGGGCCTGCCCAAGTCGTACTGAGCCCCACCGAGCCGTACCGAGACACCCGCCGGCGTGCGAGGAGGACCCGTGTTCCGCAGCGAGTACGCAGACGTCACGGCCGTAGAACTGCCCATCCACGAGGCCGTCCTGGGCCATGCCGCCCGGTTCGGCGACACCCCCGCGCTGATCGACGGCACGGACGGCACCACCCTCACCTACGAGCAACTGGACCGCTTCCACCGGCGTGTCGCCGCCGCGCTCGCCGAGACCGGTGTGCGCAAGGGCGACGTCCTCGCCCTGCACAGCCCGAACACGGTGTCCTTCCCCGTGGCCTTCTACGCCGCCACACGCGCGGGCGCCTCGGTCACCACCGTCCACCCGCTCGCCACCGCCGAGGAGTTCGCCAAGCAGCTGAAGGACTCCGCGGCCCGCTGGATCGTGACCGTCTCCCCGCTGCTCCGAACGGCGCGCCGGGCCGCCGAACTCGCGGGCGGGGTGGAGGAGATCCTCGTCTGCGACAGCGCACCCGGACACCGCTCACTCACCGACATGCTCGCCTCCGCCGCGCCCGAGCCGGCCGTCGCCATCGACCCGGCCGAGGACGTCGCGGCCCTGCCGTACTCCTCGGGGACGACCGGCATCCCCAAGGGGGTGATGCTCACCCACCGGCAGATCGCCACCAACCTCGCGCAACTCGACCCCGCGGTCACGGCCGGACCCGGCGAACGCATCCTCGCCGTGCTGCCCTTCTTCCACATCTACGGGCTCACGGCCCTGATGAACGCGCCTTTGCGCAAGGGCGCCACCGTCGTCGTCCTGCCCCGCTTCGAGCTGGACACCTTCCTCGCGGCCATCCAGGACCACCGCATCACCGGCCTGTACGTGGCCCCGCCGATCGTCCTCGCCCTCGCCAAGCACCCCGCAGTGGCCCGGTACGACCTGTCGTCGCTGAAGTACATCATCAGCGCGGCGGCCCCGCTGGACGCCGGACTGGCGGCGGCCTGCTCGCAGCGGCTCGGCCTGCCGCCGGTGGGCCAGGCCTACGGCATGACGGAACTGTCCCCGGGCACCCACGTCGTCCCCCTGGACGCCATGCGCGAGGCGCCGCCCGGCACGGTCGGCAGACTGATCGCCGGCACCGAGATGCGCATCGTCTCCCTCGCCGACCCCGGCAAGGACCTCGGCGCCGGCGAGCCCGGCGAGATCCTGATCCGCGGGCCGCAGGTGATGAAGGGCTACCTCGGCCGGCCCGACGCCACCGCCGCGATGATCGACGCCGACGGCTGGCTGCACACCGGCGACGTCGGACACGTGGACCGTGACGGCTGGCTGTTCGTCGTCGACCGGGTCAAGGAACTGATCAAGTACAAGGGCTTCCAGGTGGCGCCCGCCGAACTGGAGGCCCTGCTGCTCACCCACCCGGGCATCGCGGACGCCGCCGTCATCGGCGCCTACAACGACGACGGCAACGAGGTGCCCCACGCGTACGTGGTGCGCCAGCCGGCCGCCGGTGACCTCTCCGAAGGAGAGGTCATGATGTACGTCGCCGAGCGCGTCGCCCCCTACAAGCGCGTCCGGCACGTCACCTTCCTCGACGCGGTGCCCCGCGCCGCCTCCGGGAAGATCCTGCGGCGCGAGCTGCGGGACCTGCGGGAGCGGCAGCAGCGGGAACCGGAGGAGACCCCGTGACGTTGATCGGACGTACGCGCGCGCGTGCCGTCGAAACGATCGGCCTGGACTCGCCGGACAACCGCAACGCCCTGTCGGCGGCGCTCGTCGGCGAGCTGGCGGACGCACTGGCCGACTGCGCCGAGGACGACGAGGTCCGCGCGGTCGTCCTCACCCACAGCGGCAACACCTTCAGCGCGGGCGCCGACCTGCGCGACCCTCTCCACCCGGACGCCCTGGTCGGCCTGCTGCGGCAGATCGTCGAACTGCCCAAGCCGGTCGTCGCCCGCGTCACCGGACACGTCCGCGCCGGAGGCCTGGGACTGCTCGCCGCCTGCGACATCGCCGCCGCCTCGCACCAGGCCACCTTCGCCTTCACCGAGGTGCGCATCGGGGTCGCCCCCGCGGTCATCTCCCTGCCGCTGCTGTCCCGCACCGACCCGCGCGCGCTCGCCCGTTACTACCTCACCGGGGAACGCTTCGACGCGGCCGAGGCCGCCCGGACCGGCCTGGTGACCGCGGCCGGGGACGACGTCGACGCCGTACTGGAGCCGGTGCTCGACGGCCTGCGCCGCTCCTCCCCCCAGGCCCTGGCCGAGACGAAGCGGCTGCTCACGGCTAGGGTGCTGGAAGCCTTCGACCGGGACGCGGCCGGCCTGACCGCGCTCTCGGCCCGGCTGTTCGCCTCCGCGCAGGCGCGCGAGGGCATGACGGCCTTCCTCGAACGACGGGATCCGGAATGGGCGGTGTGACCACACAGGACCGCACGGAAGGCACGGACCGTGCGGACCGGGCGGATCGTACGGACCGTGCAGGCCGCGCCGAGCGCGTTCCCAAGCAGGACCGCAGCCGCGTCACCCGGCAGCGGCTGCTGCAGTCCGCCGTGGAGTGCCTCGCCGAACACGGCTGGGCCGGCTCCACGGTGTCCGTCGTCGCCGAACGCGCCGGAGTCTCCCGCGGGGCCGTCCAGCACCACTTCCCCACCCGCGAGGACCTGTTCACCGCCGCCGTCGAGTACGTCGCCGAGGAACGGTCCACCGCCCTGCGCGCCCTGTTCCCCCAGGGCGCGGCCGGCGACCGGCACGCCGTGGTCGCCGCCCTCGTCGACCTCTACACCGGCCCCCTCTTCCGCGCCGCCCTCCACCTGTGGGTGGCCGCCTCCAACGAGGACCAGCTGCGCCCCCGCGTCACCGAGCTGGAGGCCCGCGTGGGCCGCGAGACCCACCGCATAGCGGTCGAGCTGCTGGGCGCGGACGAGTCCCGCCCCGGCGCCCGCGAGACCGTCCAGGGCTTCCTCGACATGGCCCGCGGCCTGGGCCTGGCCAACCTCCTCACCGACGACACCGCCCGCCGCGAACGCGTCGTGACCCAGTGGACGGCCCTGCTGGAACAGGCGCTGGGCTGAGCCACCGGAGGCCGTTGACCGCCTACCGTTCAGCGCATGACAGAGCGGCGAGCGGCTCTCAGCGGGTCGGCGTTCGAGGAGCGGATCGGGTACGCGCGGGCCGTGATGGACGGCGACCGGGTGCACGTGTCGGGGACGACCGGGTACGACTGCGCGACCATGACGATCTCCGAGGACGTGGTGGAGCAGGCGGAGCAGTGTCCGCGGAACATCGGGGCCGCGTTGGCGGAGGCCGGGTGCGGGTTCGGGGATGTGGTGCGGGTGCGGTGCCTGCTGCCCGTGCGGGAGGACTTCGAGCCGTGCCGGCCGGTGTCGCGGCGGGTGTTCGGTGAGGTGCGGCCGACGGCGACGATGATGGTGTGCGGGCCGGCGGACCCGAGGATGAGGATCGAGGTGTACGCCCGCAGGCGGGCCGCCTGACTTCTCAGGTCCGCCCGTTCTTCAGCAGGTCGGCCAGGTCCAGGGCGGTTGCGATGCGCCCGGCCACGTCCTCGGCGTAGGCCGCGTCGGGGCGTTCGAAGGGGGTGCGGCCGGCGGCGCGGAGGAAGGTGACCACGCCGAGGGTGCGGCCGCGGCTGCGGAGGACCGTGCACAGGGCGTGCACGGCGTCCGGCGGCCACTGGCGGGCCTCGGCCCATGCGCGTGCCTGGTCGGGTGGGGCGGTGCCGACGGTGGCCCGTACGGAGCCGATGCGGTCGACGCACTGCAGGGCGGGGTGGCCTTCGGTGGGACGGAGGGGCAGTCCGGCCCGGCCGGTGAGCAGGCTGGGGCCGGGGCCGACGGAGGGGGTGGCCGCGATGCGTACCAGGCGGACCGGGGTCCCGGTCGCGTCGTCGGGCGGGGCGGTACCACCTGCCACGCGGTCGATCAGGGCGTGGTCGGCGAAACCGGCGAGGGCGAAGTCGAGGTGGACGGTGGCGGCCTCGGCGGGATCCTCGCACTCGGCGGCGGCGCGGGCGGCGCGGTGCAGCTGGTTGGTGCGGAACCGCAGCAGAGACGCCTCCTGTTCGGCCTGCTTGGCCTCGGTGACGTCGACGAAGAGCCAGGCGACGCCGAGCGGCACCGGTTCCTCGGCGAGCGGTGAGGCGAGCCGGACGAATCCGCTGCGCCAGCAGCGCCGCTTGTCGCCCTTCGGAGTGCGTACGCTCACCCGGATCTCGGCGGGGGCGGGCGGGGCTCCCTCCGCAAGGACGTGGGTGAGCGCGCCCTCGAGCTCCTCGACGCCCTGGGAGAGCAGTTCGCCGAGCGGGCGGCCGAGGACCGCCGTGCGGCCGGCGCCGAAGGCGCGGGCGGCGTGCGCGTTGACGACGGCGGGCCGCAGGTCGGCGTCGACGAGGACGACACCCCAGGAGGCGTCCTCGAACAGGGCCTCGCTGAGCGCGATGGACCGCTCGAGGTCGATCTGCGCGTGCACCTCGCTGAAGGCGCAGTACAGGCCGGCGGGCTTGCCGTCGGGTCCGTGCACGGCCGCGGACTGGGTGCGTACGAGTACGCGGCCGCCGTCCTTGGTGAGCAGCGCGAACTCGTGCACCTGCCGTCCGGGGGCGTGCATGGCGGCCATCAGCCGCCCCTCGACCTCCTCGGCGTCCGCGCTGCGCACGGCCCATCCGGCCAGGCCGCGCCGGCCGACGGCCTCGGCCGCGGTCCAGCCGAGGATGCGCTCGGCCTCGCGGTTCCAGTGGGTGACGGCGCCATCGGCGTCGAAGGCGCACAGCGCGGCGTCCATGCCGTCGAGGAGGGCGGCGAGCAGATCGGAGCCGTCATGGCTGTCGGGGCAGTTTGGGCCCCGCGGACCGTCCCGCTCCGGCCCGGGCTCGTCCGGCCCGAGCGCGTCGGTGGCCCCACTACGCCGGGAAGCACTCACCTGGACCCCCTGCAGGCTGCGTCCGCACGTACGGCGCGTCGGTTCACTCACTGGTTCTCATTCAACTTGAACGTGACCCAGCACACACCGAGTTCCCGCAACATTGAAGGAATTGTTGTCCGCGGAGGTCCCGCGGGGATCCCGCGGACGTTTCCGTGCGCCGTCAGCGCCGGTAGAAGATCCGGTCGGCGTACTGGCCGAAGATCCGGCTGTTCCACTCGTGGCCGCCGTCGACGTTGCCGGAGCGGAGCAGCGGGGGTTCGGTACCGCGTTCGGCGAGGGTGGTCGCGGTGGTGGCCAGGACCGCCTGGAGGAGGGCGGCGGTGACGACGGTGGAGGCGGGGGCGAAGGGGGCCGCGACGGTGTCGAGGGCGAGTTCGGCGTCGCCGACCGCGATCTTGGAGTCGAGGACGATGTCGCAGTGGTCCTTCAGGTACGTCCCCGAGGCGTGCCGGGAGGTGGTCTCCGTGGCGTAGGCCACCGAGGTCACGCCGATGACCTGCACGCCGAGGGCGCGGGCCCTCATGGCCATCTCGACGGGCAGGGCGTTGCGGCCGGAGAGGGAGATGATCACGAGGGCGTCGCCGGAGCGGAGGGGGGAGCTGTCCAGGACGGCGGTGGCGAGGCCGTCGACGCGCTCCAGGGCGGAGCCGAGGGTGGCGGGCACGACGTCGACGCCGACGGCGCCGGGGACGGCGAGGAGGTTCATCAGGGCCAGGCCGCCGGCGCGGTAGACGACGTCCTGGGCGGCGAGGGAGGAGTGGCCGGCGCCGAAGGCGAACAGGCGGCCGCCGGCGGTCACGGTGTCGGCGAGCAGCGTCCCGGCGACGGTGATCGCCTCGGCCTCCTCGTCGCGGACCCGCTGGAGCAGGCCGATGGCGGCGTCGATGAACTGGCCGGCCGGAGTGCGGTCGCTCATGCGGGGTCCGTCCCTTCGGGAGGTTCGGGGAGGCTGTGTGTCGCGGATCACGGTGGGATCACCGTGAGGTCTGGACCACTGCCGTGTCAATACGGCGCTCGCGACGGGGTGCGTCAGGCGTGCCTCAGGGGCTCAGCCGCTCCACGCGCCAGCCGCCGTTCGGTTCGGCGACGTACCGCAGCCGGTCGTGCAGGCGGTTCTCGCGGCCCTGCCAGAACTCCACCGACCGCGGGGCGACCCGGAAGCCGCCCCAGTGCGGCGGGACGGGAACCTGCTCGCCCTCGGGGTAGCGGGCGGCCAGTTCGGCGTAGGCGGCGTCGATCTCCGCGCGCGTGGCGACCACCGTGGACTGGGCGCTGGCCCAGGCGCCGAGCTGGGAGCCGTGCGGGCGGGTGCGGAAGTACGCGGCGGTCTCGTCGCGGCCGGTGCGGCGGGCCACGCCCTGGACGATGACCTGGCGGGCCATCGGGTGCCAGGGGAAGAGCAGGGAGACGTACGGGTTCCGGTCGAGGTCGCGGGCCTTGCGGGAGCCGTAGTTGGTGTAGAAGACGAAACCCCGCTCGTCGAAGGACTTCAGCAGCACCGTGCGGGAGCTGGGCCGGCCCTCGGCGTCCGCGGTGGAGACGACCATGGCGTTGGGTTCGAACAGCCGGCCCTCGGTGGCGGCCTGCTGGAACCAGCGGGCGAACTGGGCCACTGGGGTGTCAGCCAGATCGGCCTCGGTCAGACCCTCCTCCCGGTAGTGCTTGCGCATGGAAGCGAGGTCGAAGGGGGCGGTTTCGCCGGCTTCTCGGTCGGTCACGCGGTCATCCTGCCGTATCGGCGGGGCGCCTCCGCGGGGTGCCCCGGGGCAGCGGGTGGCCTGGGGCAGCGGGTGGCACTGGGTGCCGGTACATCTCCCCTTCCTTGACACTCGGGGTTATGGTGCTGCTGCCGTACCGGTGGGGTGACCGCCACCGGCACGGGGCATCACAGGGATGACCGCCCCGGACCGCGAGTCACAGCCGTACCGGCCGTGGACCCGATCGGCGGACACCCGCTTCCGACATCTCCGACATCCGACACTTGGTCGTCACCCCCATCGCACCATCTGTCGCACAGACCCACGAGGAGCCGCCTGATGTCCGACTTCGTACCCGGGCTCGAGGGAGTCGTCGCGTTCGAGACGGAGATCGCCGAACCCGACAAGGAGGGCGGCGCCCTGAGGTACCGGGGCGTCGACATCGAGGACCTCGTCGGTCACGTCTCCTTCGGCAACGTCTGGGGGCTGCTGGTCGACGGCGCCTTCAACCCGGGCCTGCCGCCCGCCGAGCCGTTCCCGATCCCCGTGCACTCGGGTGACATCCGGGTGGACGTCCAGTCGGCGCTGGCGATGCTCGCCCCGGTGTGGGGGCTGAAACCGCTGCTGGACATCGACGTGGAGCAGGCCCGCGAGGACCTGGCGCGGGCCGCCGTGATGGCGCTGTCGTACGTCGCCCAGTCGGCGCGGGGGCAGGCACTGCCGATGGTGCCGCAGCGGGAGATCGACAAGGCGAACTCGATCACCGAGCGGTTCATGATCCGCTGGCGGGGCGAGCCGGACCCCAAGCACGTGGCGGCCGTCGACGCCTACTGGACGTCCGCCGCCGAGCACGGCATGAACGCCTCCACGTTCACCGCCCGGGTCATCGCCTCCACCGGCGCCGACGTGGCGGCCGCCCTGTCGGGCGCGGTGGGCGCGATGTCCGGACCGCTGCACGGCGGCGCGCCCTCCCGCGTCCTCGGCATGATCGAGGAGATCGAGCGGACCGGGGACGCCGTGGGGTACGTCAAGAATGCCCTGGACCGCGGCGAGCGGCTGATGGGCTTCGGCCACCGGGTGTACCGGGCCGAGGACCCGCGCGCGCGGGTGCTGCGCCGTACCGCCCGGGAGCTCGGCGCCCCGCGGTTCGAGGTCGCCGAGGCCCTGGAGAAGGCCGCCCTGGACGAGCTGCACAACCGCCGCCCGGACCGGGTGCTGGCCACCAACGTCGAGTTCTGGGCGGCGATCATGCTGGACTTCGCCGAGGTGCCGGCGCACATGTTCACGTCGATGTTCACGTGCGCGCGTACGGCGGGCTGGTCGGCGCACATCCTGGAGCAGAAGCGGACGGGACGGCTCGTGCGGCCCTCCGCCCGCTACGTGGGCCCCGGGTCGCGCAGCCCGCGGGAGATCGAGGGCTACGCGGACCTGGTGCGCTGACCTGCCTCGCCGGTCTGACCGCACGCGCGCGTGCGACGCATCACGCGGGGCTGAGCAGCTCCGCGTGATGCCGCCCGGCGACCAGCGGGTGGGCCCGCAGCTTTCCCTTGAGTTCGTTGTAGCCGTACTCCGCGAACAGCGGGTTGCCCGGGTCGTCGGTGACGCCGGGCGCGGTGGAGGCGTGCGGGAAGGGCAGCGGGACGATGCGGGCGTCCAGGCGCGGGTTGTAGAAGAACGGCACGGAGAACCGCTCGGTGGCGCCGGGCGGGGAGACGACCCGGTGGTTGGTGGCCACCAGGTAGCCGTTGGTGGCGACCTCCAGCAGCTCTCCGAGGTTGACCACGAACGCGCCCGGGACCGGCGGCACGTCGTGGAAGAGACCGTCCTCGCGCTGCACCTGGAGCCCGCCGATCCGGTCCTGCAGGAGCAGGGTGAGGAAGCCGTAGTCCTTGTGGGTGCCGACACCCTGGTCGGTGCCGTCGCCGGCGCTGCCGGGGTAGCGGACGAGCTTGAGGTGCGGGTGGGCGTGCTCGCCGAAGACCGGGTCGTAGAAGTCGGCGGGCGCGCCGATGGCGGTCAGCAGCTCGTGCAGCAGCTTGCGGGCGACCCCGCTGAGCCGGTCGATCCAGTGCAGGGCGGCGGTGCGCAGTTCGGGCAGGGCGGCGGGCCACTGGTTGGGGCCCTGGAGCCACCAGTACGCCGGCTCGCCCGGTCCCGGGACGCGGGCGGGCCGCTCGGCGCCTATGTCGAGCTGGTCGCGCCAGTCGCGGGCGCCGCCGGTGCGCTCGTCCCCGGTGCGCGTGTAGCCGCGGAAGTGCGGCGAGTTGACGTTGTCCAGGGCGAGGCGGTCGGCCTCGGGGAGCCGGAAGAAGGCGTGCATGGCCTCGAGCAGCGCGTCGGTCTCGGCCTGGGTGACGCCGTGCCCGACGAGCTGGAAGAAGCCCACGTCATGGGCGGCGCCGTGCAACTGCGCGTGCAGCAGCGCCCGGGCCCGGGGGCCGCGGTCGGCCGCGGAGAGGTCGATGAGGGGGAGCTGGTCGTACGACGGGTTCGTCGCCGTGTTCGTCATGATCACGTCCGCAGGGTGTACGGGGCCCGGACCGCGGCCATGGGTGGGCGCGCGGCACGGGTGCCGGGTGAGAGGAACCGGGTGAGGCGTGCGAGGCGATCAGGTCGCCGGAAAGGGGCCGGATCAGGCAGAGCGCCGACAGCCCATGCTCGTGACGCGCCTGTAGTCCACGTGGCGGCGTCGCACGAGCGGCAAGAACATGCGCCACAGGGTACTGCCCGGGACGTGGGGGGATTCCGTCAACCTCTGGAAAAACCTGTTGAGCATTCTCTCCTTGCTTCTTAGGGTGGGGCTTACACGGAAGGGAGGTGGTTCGGCAGATGTATGGAAACCGGACGCGTGAGGTGGCTGCGGGCTAGCGGCCCGTCACCCCACCCAGTGCGGTGCCGGACCAGCGCGTGCGAGACGCGTGCGGCCGGCCCAATCCCAAGCAGTCACCCGACCCGCGAGCTGCCGGTACGTCCGGCCGGCTTCTCCGTCGTTCAGGCGGAGGGACCCAGCTCGCGGGTCGTCTGCGTGTTCGGGGCCTTCGAACCGTGGTTTCGGCGGAGCGGTCCGGTTGTCGGCGGGATGGGCGAGAATTGAAGGTCAGGGCCAGCGCACGCGCCGGGGAGCCGCCGGGCTTCCGGCCGAGGTAATCGAGGGGCACGTATGTCCGGACTGATCGATACTACGGAGATGTACCTCCGCACCATCCTCGAGCTGGAGGAGGAAGGCGTCGTCCCCATGCGCGCCCGGATCGCGGAGCGGCTGGACCAGAGCGGGCCGACGGTGAGCCAGACGGTGGCGCGGATGGAGCGTGACGGTCTCGTCTCGGTCGCTCCGGACCGGCACCTGGAGCTCACGGAGGAGGGCCGCCGGCTGGCCACGCGGGTGATGCGCAAGCACCGGCTCGCGGAGTGTCTGCTGGTCGACGTGATCGGCCTGGAGTGGGAGCAGGTGCACGCCGAGGCCTGCCGCTGGGAGCACGTGATGAGCGAGGCCGTGGAGCGCCGGGTGCTGGAGCTGCTGCGGCACCCGACCGAGTCGCCGTACGGCAACCCGATCCCGGGCCTGGAGGAGCTGGGCGAGACGGACGGCGCCGACCCGTTCCTCGACGAGGGCATGGTGTCGCTGGCCGACCTGGACCCGGGGACCGAGGGCAAGACGGTGGTCGTCCGCCGTATCGGCGAGCCGATCCAGACGGACGCGCAGCTGATGTACACGCTGCGCCGCGCGGGCGTGCAGCCCGGCTCGGTGGTGAGCGTGACGGAGTCGGCCGGTGGCGTGCTGGTGGGCAGTGGGGGTGAGGCCGCCGAACTGAAGGCGAGTGTCGCCTCGCACGTGTTCGTGGCCAAGCGCTGAGCCTGCCGCTCGGCCTGCCTCTCGGTCTGTCGCCCGGTCCGTCGGCCGGCAGCCGCCTCTCCCTCCCTCCGGTGATTCAGCGCGTCGAAGCGCAGCGCTCGGTCGTTTCTCGTGCGAGGCTGTCGCGGGAGGCATATGACTCGAAGGGGTGGGGAGGATGTGCCGTAGACATGTGGAGGGCCCCGGTGCCGTGTGGCACCGGGGCCTGTCCTCCCCCTGTGGCGACCCGGAGCCCCGAGCTCTCAGGGTCGTCCCCCTCGGACCTCTTTTCCCCGAGCGGTCCGCCTCCCGTTGGAGATCTCCCCATGGCGGCGGAGATCATTCCTTGCGGGGGGTCACTCGAACGAGGGGTGTTGGTGACGGAGAAGACATTTTCGAATAAGCATTCGATAGCCTGAATGTCTGCGAGTGATGGGTCCCGCGGGGCCTGCGCCGCAGAAATGTGCACGACGGCGCATACGGCACATGCGGCATGTACGGCATGTGCGGCGTACGGAAAGCGGAACACGGTTCACAGGACCGGACGGCCCGACCGGGAGCGAGCGGTCCGAGCGGAGCTAGGGGGGTGCCAGACCATTGGTGCGGCGCATCGACGTGACCGGGGCGGGCGGCGTACGGCTTGCCGCCTGGGAGTTCGGCGAGCCCCCGAAGGCCGGCCCGGACAAGGCCGTGCCCGGGCCGGGGAGAGCGGAGGCGGGGAGAGGCGAAGCGGAACCCGGGCGGCCCTTCGTGCCCGCCCAGGCCGAGGCACCCGAGCCGTACGAACCGCCCGAGCCGCCCGAGCCGCCCGACACCGGGCTGGAGCGCACCGACGGTGTGCTGTTACTGCACGGGCTCATGGGCCGCGCCTCGCACTGGGCCCCCACCGCCCGCTGGCTCGCCGAGCGGCACCGCGCCGTCGCCCTCGACCAGCGCGGCCACGGCCAGAGCGAGAAGCCCCCGCAGGCGGCCTACACCCGCGAGGCCTACGTGGAGGACGCCGAGGCCGCCCTCGAACAGCTGGGCCTCGCCCCGGCCGTCGTCATCGGGCACGCCATGGGCGCGCTGACCGCCTGGCAGCTCGCCGCCCGGCGCCCCGACCTGGTGCGCGGTGTGATCATCTGCGACATGCGGGCCTCCGCGCTCGGCGCGGCCTCCCAGCGCGAGTGGGAGGACTGGTTCAAGGCCTGGCCGATGCCCTTCGCCACCCTCGCCGACGTACGGAAGTGGTTCGGTGAGGACGATCCGTGGGTGGAGCGTCCGAACCCGGCGCGCGGCGAGTTCTACGCCGAGGTCATGCACGAGGGCCCGGACGGCTGGCGTCCGGTCTTCGAGCCGCAGCAGATGCTGGTGTCCCGGGAGACCTGGGTGTACGACGCGCACTGGGAGGAACTCGCCCAGGTCCGCTGCCCGACCCTGGTGGTCCGCGGCCTGGACGGCGAACTGGGCCGGGCCGAGGCCCAGGAGATGGTCCGTGTGCTGCCACACGGCGAGTACGCGGAGGTGGCCGACGCCGGTCACCTCGTCCACTACGACCAGCCGGAGGCCTGGCGCGTGGCCATCGAGCCGTTCCTCGACGCGGTGCTCGCCGGATGACCGCGCCGACGGCCGTGCAGGAGGCGTTCCTGAGGGCCTTCCACGCCGAGCGCCCGGCGGTCACCGCGGACGCGTTCGCCGACGGCCGGGCCCCGGACGGGAGGTCCGGTTACGAGATCCTGTGCGACCGGGTGACCGGCGCCCGCCGCGTCCTCGACCTCGGCTGCGGCGACGGCGTCCTGCTGGACCTGCTCGCCCGCGCCGAGGGGCGGCGGCTCGCCGACGTGGACCTCTCGCCCGAGGCGCTGGCGGAGGCGAGGGCACAGCGGCTGCCGTTCGCCGACGGCACCTTCGACGCCTGCGTCTGCCACATGGCGCTGATGCTGATGGGCGACGTGGACCGGGTCGCGGCGGAGACGGCCCGGGTGCTGTCGCCGGGCGGGACGCCGGCCTGCGTGATCGGCGGCGGCGCCCTCGGCGGGGAGGCGTACGAGCTGTTCGGCGACCTGCTGCGGGCCGCCGTCGGGCGGGCGCCCGCCGAGCAGCGCATCCCGCCGCTCGGGGACCGCAGGGTCCGCAGCCGTACGGGGCTCGCGGAGGTCCTGGAACCGGCCGGTTTCGGCGCGCCGGACTGGGAGACGGTCCCGATCGATCTGAGTGGCCCGGTGGAGCGGGTCTGGGCGGCCCTGTCCGGGATCTACGACGTCGGGCCGCTCGACCCGGCCGCCGTCCGTCGTCTGCGGGAGACCTTCCTGACGGAGTCGGCCGGGCTGGTGGGGCCGGACGGGCGGGTTCCGTGCGGCTTCACGGTGCACGTGGTGACCGCGCGCCTGCGCTGACGCGGCCCCTCGCGCACCGGAACCGGCCCTCGCGCACCGGAACCTCAGCCCTTGCTCACCGCCGTGAGGATCTCCGGCAGGCGGGCCGCCGTGCGCGGCGCCGCCAGGCGCAGGCCGAGGAGGGTGAGCCCCGCCCCGTACGCCGCGCCGACCGGCAGCAGCAGCCGGCTCCAGTCGGCTCCGCCCGCGCTGAGGCTCGACCAGATGACGAGGACGATGAAGGGGGAGCACAGCAGGGCCGCCGCGACCATGCCGCCGAAGATGGAGATCCAGGCGAGGCCGACCTGACCGGGGGCGACGTTCTTGTAGCCCTCCTGGGGGATGGAGTACGGGAAGCGCGCCGACGTCCACGCCCCGGTCGCCAGCATCGCGCCGAGCAGGGCGAAGGACAGGCCGAGCACCTTGGGCAGCTCGGACCACTCGCCGAGCAGACCCGCGGTCAGCACCGTGACCAGGGTGGCGTACGGCAGGGTGATGGCCAGCAGGGCCAGTGCCCGCCCGCGCAGCTCGACGTAGGCGTCCCGCGGGGAGGAGATCGTCAGCGCGACCATCCAGAACGCGGAGGTGTCCTGCCCGAACTGGTTGTACATCTGGATGCCGAGCATTCCGGCGGCGAAGCAGGCGAAGTACGGCGATCCGGTGCCCTGCAGGGCGTTGAACACCGGCACGATCAGGCCGATGGCGAGCGAGGTCGCCCAGGCCGCCTTGGTCTTGGGGTCGCGCCAGATGTACCGCAGGCTGCGTTCCATGACGGTGCCGGTGCGGCCGGACGGCAGCAGCCGTGCCAGGCCACCGCCGCCCTCACGGGTCCGCTTGCGCGCGGGAGCGTCGACGGCCTGCAGGGTCGAGGAGTCGGGCGAGGTCATCAGCCGGTTCAGGCTGCGCCCCCACACCGCGAGCAGGGCGGCCAGCGCCGCCGCGGTCAGGGCGAGCTGGGCCACCGCGACGCCGTAGGAGCCCCGGCTCGCCGAGTCCACCGCGCCCACCGCCGAGGCGGGCGGCACCCACCGCAGTACGTCCGCGACCGGGTCGAGCCGGCCCAGGCCCATCGAACCCAGCTGCTGCATGCCGAAGTTCACCACCTGCGCGCCGATCGCGATGACCAGCCCGCTGAGCACGGCCAGATCCCGTCCCTTGCGGCTGGTCAGCAGCCGGATGTTGGCGGCGGCCACGGCCCGCGCGAGGGCCACGCACACCAGCAGCGTGAGGACGAGCGCGAGAACCGCGACGGCGAACGCGGCCGCCCCGTGCGCCACCGAGATCACGCAGCCCACCAGCAGCAGCACCGTGAACAGCGGTCCGATGCCGACCAGCGAGGCCGCCAGCAGCGCGTTGACCAGCGGCCGGGGCCGCAGCGGCAGCATCACCAGGCGGGTCGGGTCGAGGGTCTCGTCGCCGCCGGGGAAGAACAGCGGCATCACGGCCCAGCCCAGCGCCAGCACGGCCACGCCGATGACGGCCACGGAGGCGATGTGCGCGTGGCCGCGCAGCATGATCAGCCCGAGCAGCTGCAGCGCGGCGAACAGCAGCGCGACGACGGCCGACGCGATGAACGCGGCACGCCGTCCGCCGGACTGCCGCAACCCGTTGCGCAGCAGCGACAGCTTCAGGCGTACGACGACGGGGGTGATCGAGGGGGCTGCCGAGGGCGCTCCGGTGACGGCGCTCATCGGGAACCGCCGCCCAGCCAGTCCAGGTGGGAACCGGCGTCCCGGCCCTGGGCGCCGACGAGTTCGAGGAAGGCCTGCTGAAGGGTGGGAGCCTCACCGCGCACCTCGGCGAGGGTGCCCTGGGCGCGGATCCGCCCGGCCGCCATCACGGCCACCCAGTCGCACAGCGACTCGACCAGTTCCATGACGTGGGAGGAGAACACGACGGTGGCGCCGGAGGCGGTGTACCGCTCCAGGACGCCCCGGATGGTCTGCGCGGACACCGGGTCGACGCCCTCGAACGGCTCGTCCAGGAACAGGACCTCCGGGTTGTGCAGCAGCGCGGACGCGAGTCCTATCTTCTTGCGCATGCCGGTCGAGTAGTCGACGACGAGCTTGTGCTGGGCGCCGGCCAGGTCCAGCACGTCGAGCAGCTGTGTGGCCCGCCGGTCCACCTCGTTTCCGGGCAGACCGCGCAACCGCCCCGAGTACGACAGCAGTTCCCGCCCCGACAGCCGCTCGAAGAGCCGCAGCCCCTCGGGCAGCACACCGATCCGCGCCTTCACCGCCACCGGGTCCCGCCACACGTCGTGCCCGACGACCTCGACGCTGCCCTGGTCGGGCCGGAGCAGTCCGGTCACCATGGAGAGCGTGGTGGTCTTGCCCGCCCCGTTGGGCCCGACCAGCCCGATGAAGTTCCCCGCCGGCAACTCGAGGTCGATCCCGGCCACGGCGACCTGCTGCCCGAACCGCTTCCAGAGCCCCTGTACGCGTACGGCGCTTGTACCCACTACGACTGCTCCCTCCATCAGGGTGAACCCTACGGGGGAGCAGCGTCCTGAAGGGGCGCGGGCCTGTGCTGATATGCGGCTCCTCCCCCAAGCTCTTGACGAGCAGGGGACCCCCATCGGGGCGCGACCAGCCACAAACGACTCGCAGCCGCGGAACAAGAGAAACCGGGCAGGACAGTAGGCGCCCGTTACCTGTCTCTTCCGCACGCATACGCCAACGGCGGGATCAACTCCTCCACATCCGGCAGCCACCGATTGGCCGCAGTGGGCCGGCAGGCCCACTGCACGGCCCCCCGCGACCCGTACCGCGTGGGCGGCGCAGCCACATACGCCCCCTCGCCCAGCGCGACCAGGTCCAGGGACGCCGCCGACCACCCCAGCCTGCGCAGCGACTCCGGCACCTTCACGCACGCCCCCGGCAGCACGAAGAACTGCATCCGCCGCTCGGGGGTGAGGATCACCGGTCCGAGGGCCGACTTCATCCGCTCCATCCGGGCCAGCGCGAGGAACCCGGCCGTCTCCGGGACGGACAGCGCGTCGAACGTACGGCCCGTGGGCAGCAGGATCGACGCGGTCGGCTGCTGCTGCCACATCCGGCGGACCGCGGTCGCGCTGCCGGTCGCCCGGGCCGCCCAGTCCGCGTGCGCCGGGTGTGCGCCGGGTGCCGCGCACGCGGGGTCGCCGCAGGAGCAGCGCTGCACTCCGCCGGCCGCTTCCAGCCAGGTGCCGGGGAACACGTCCCAGCGGCGTTCCTCGGCATAGCGAACGGCTGTCTCCAGCATTAGCTCTCCGCGCTGCTGGGGAATCCGACCGGCGGCCCGACCGGCGCTCCGGTCGGCAGTGTGTACGGCTTGGGCACTCGGGATCGTCTCTTCCACGCCCCACTCAACTCCCGCGCCCAACCGGGGTTACGGGGGTCTGCGGGAGTTGACGCGCCGGGGAGGAGCACCGGGTCCGCGTCCGGGGCGCATGGGTGCATGTGTGGGGGCGCGCGGGAGGATCGTCGGCGGGTGTTGGGTAGTTCGGTACGGGGGTGGCGTTCACCTTTACCCCGGCAATCCTCGCATGTCCCGCATTTTCGGTATGTCCGCGGGGCATTGATCTTCACGGCTGGAACTTTCCGCCGGGACGCGGACCGTCTCCGGCCGCGCAAGACTCGTCGACTCGGTGCGTGGGCAGAGCACCGCAGCTACAGGGGGTTACGCCATGGCCGCAAGGCCTCTCGTCGCGCGGCAGCCGAACGAACGGCTGCAGGCGCTCATCCAGGAGGCGGGCTGCTCGAATGCCGGGCTGGCCCGCCGGGTCAACATGTGCGGTGCCGAGCACGGCCTCGACCTGCGGTACGACAAGACGTCCGTGGCGCGCTGGCTGCGCGGGCAGCAGCCACGCGGGCGTGCCCCGGCGGTCATCGCGGAGGCGCTGGGCCGCAAGCTGGGCCGTACGGTCACGATCGACGAGATCGGTATGGCCAACGGCAAGAACCTCGCCTCCGGTGTGGGTCTCCAGTTCTCGCCGACGGTGCTGGGGGCCATCGAGCAGGTCTGCGAGCTGTGGCGCAGTGACGTGGGCCGCCGGGACTTCCTGTCCGGTTCCTCCGTCGCCGCGTCCGCGCTGGTGGAGCCGAGCCGGGACTGGCTGATCTCCGCGCCGGACGGGCAGGTCGCGCGCGCGGTGGGGCCGCGGGTGGGCCAGTCCGACGTAGCGGCCGTACGGGCCATGACGCAGGCGCTGGTCGACCTGGACCACACCTACGGCAGCGGGCATGTGCGCCCGGTGGTCGTGCACTACCTCAACAGCGTCGTCTCCGGGCTGCTCGCCGGGTCGTACCGGGAGGCGGTGGGCCGCGACCTGTTCGCCGCGGTGGCCCGACTCACCGAACTCGCCGGGTACATGGCCGTCGACACCGGCCAACCGGGCCTGGCCCAGCGGTACTACATCCAGGCGCTGCGGCTCGCCCAGGCGGCCGGCGACCGCGGCTACGGCGGCTATGTGCTGGCCGCCTCCATGAGCCACCTCGCCGCGCAGCTCGGAAACCCGCGGGAGATCGCGCAGTTGGCGCGGGCGGCGCAGGAGGGCGCGCGCGGGCGTGTGACACCGCGCGCGGAGGCGATGTTCCACGCGGCCGAGGCACGCGGGCACGCGCTGATGGGCGACGCGCGGGCGGCGCAGGTGGCCGCCGGGCGGGCGGTGCGCGCGCTGGAGGCCTCCCAGTCGGACACGGGGGACGACCCGGCGTGGATCGCGCACTTCGACGAGGCCTATCTCGCCGACGAGTTGGCGCACTGCCACCGGGACCTGGGTCAGGGGGAGGCGGCGGCGCGACGGGCGGAGGAGGCGCTGGCCGGGCATCCCGCGTCGCGGGCGCGGCGGCGGGCCATCGGCTATGTGCTGCTCGCCACCGCACAGGTGCAGCAGCGGGAGGTCGAACAGGCCTGCGATACGGGGCTGAAGGCGGTGGAGCTGCTGCGGACGCTGCGGTCCGACCGGGGGGCGGAGTACCTGGAGGACTTCCGGCAGCGGCTCGAACCGTTCCGGGACGAGCCGGTGGTAAGGGAGTTCGGGGCGCGGCTGGAGGTGCGGGTGGCGGCGTGAGAACGGCCTCGTGAAGTATGTGAGGTATGTACAGCGCCCCGTGAGCGGGTTTTGTTACTGCGGTCACGGGGAAGGAGGTCTCGCCCTGTGCTGCGTGGCACCAGGCTCCGGGGACCCGGTAGCGTGAGCCGACGATTCCGAAGGTCCCCCATTCGTAGGAGTCCCGGTGACGCAGAGTGGACAGGGCGAGGAGCCCTCGGCGCGGCCCGCGCACGAAGGCATCGTGCTGCCCTCCGACGGAGGTGAGCCCCTGCTGCCGGGCCAGGCCCAGGCCGCGGCGCCCGCCGGCGGTCAGGCCTGGGGCCAGCCGTGGGGCCCCGACCCGCAGCACGGTCAGGGCTGGCAGACCACCCCATCCGCCCAGTCCTGGGACTCCCCGCAGTGGGGCGCACAGGCTCCCGCAGCCCACCCGGGCGCGGGCCCCCTGCCCCCGGAGGGCGCCCCGGCCGGGCCCTACGGCGCCTCCACCGCCCACCCGGCGCCGCACGCGGCCGAGTACGGCGGGCACGGCGGGTACGGCGGGCATGGCGCCCCGCACGGTGCCCCGCACGGCGCTCCGGTGGCCGACGAAGGGGCCACCCAGTACCTTCCCCCGGTCCCCGGCGCCCCCGCCCCCGCTTTCGACGAGGGAGCCACCCAGTTCCTGCCGCCCGTGAACAACGCGGCGATGGACGAAGGGGCCACGCAGTACATCCCGCCCGTGGCGCCGGGGGCGTTGCCGCCCGAGGGCGGCGGGGACCCGTCGGCGCAGTTCCTGGGCCACATGCCCCAGGGCGGCGTCCCCGGGCACAACCCCGACGCCGAGGCCACGCAGTTCATCGCGCCGGTGGACGCCCAGGCGGACGGCGGGCGGCAGACGCCCGCCGAGTTCGACAACCTCTTCCGCAGCGACTCCGGCGGCGCGGCACCGGCCACCCAGCAGCTGCCCCACCTCCAGCAGCCCGCGTTCACCCCGCCCGGCGGGCACGGCGGCGGGTATGACGGTGGGCACGACGGCGGATACGACGGCGGGGGCGGCCGGGGAGGCCGGCGCACCGGCTCGCGCGTGCCGCTGATCGCGGCCGTGGGCGCCGGGATCGTCGTCCTCGGCATAGGCGCCGGCGCGCTGCTCAGCGGCGGTGGAGACAGCGACAGCGACGACAACAAGGCCACCGTCTCGGCGACCGCGCCCGTCACCGACGACGCGTCCCCCTCGCCCACCACCGACCCGGCCCGGGAGCAGGCGGTCGCGCTGGACAAGCTGCTGGCCGACAGCGGCAGCAGCCGGGCCTCCGTGATCAAGGCGGTGGAGGACGTCAAGAACTGCGCCAACCTCGACCAGGCCGCCTCCGACCTGCGCGACGCGGCCGAGCAGCGCAAGGGCCTGGTCACCAGTCTGGAACAGCTGTCCGTCGACAAGCTCCCCGACCACGCCGAGCTGACCGCGGCCCTCACCAAGGCCTGGAAGGCGTCGGAGTCCGCCGACCTGCACTACGCGGCCTGGGCCGACCAGACCCGCGGCAAGAAGGGCTGCAAGAAGGGCCAAGCCCGGGTCACCGGCGAGACCCAGGCCGGCAACCGCGAGAGCGGCGTCGCCAGCGCCGAGAAGGCCAAGGCCGCCCGGATGTGGAACACGATCGCGAACACGTACGGCCTCCCCCAGCGCCAGCCGACCCAGCTGTGAGGAGGGGACGCGGCCCGGTCGGCGGACGCGGCCCGGACGCCCCTGCGGACGTCAGTCGGTGTCCGCGTCCTCCAGCGTCTTCGCCATGTCGGTGAACCCCTTCGCGACCGGCACCAGCCGGCCCTGCCGCACCACCTGCTGGGTCACGTCCGCGTTGACCAGCCGGGCGAAGCCGGAGGAGGCGAGCAGGTCGGAGGTGCGCCACCGCAGCGGCGGGGTCAGCCCGCCGGTGTCGACCGTGAGCCCGCGGTTGAGGGTGCGCCGTACGGTGTGGGCGCTCACCTCCCCGTCGCCGATCTCCTCCAGGACGGCCCGGAGCACGGTGTAGGCGATCCACGTGGTCTGCACTCCGGCGTCCTCGGGGTTGATCCGGTTGTCGCCGAACGCCTGCTCTTTGATGACCTTCTTCATCCCCTCCCAGCGCGGATCGCTCGTCACCGGGTACCAGCCGGTGACGTACGCCCCCTCGTACGGGCCGGACTTCCCGCCACTGGCGTCGACCACCGACTGGTCGACGCTGTCGAGCACGGCGGCGGTGCGCACGGCCGGATGGTTCTCGCGGGCGCGGCGGAAGGAGTCCATGAAGATGCCGGTGCGCTCCCCGAGGGCGGGGACCACGCAGCCCTTCCTCGCCGGGTCGGCGCTCGACTGCCTCAGTGCCTGGTCGGCCTGGCCGGAGTACTCGGTGGCGTCGGCGGCGGCCCGCTGGTCGTGGGCGGCCTCGTGTCCGCCGGCCCGTAGACCGGCGTCGAGCAGGGCGGGCAGCTCGTCGCCCGCGATGGTGTCGGGGCGGACGAGGGTGACGGGACCGCACTGTGCGGCGAGCTGCCTGCCGAGGCCGGCCAGCAGGGCGGGCCGGCCTCCGTTGACGGGGTAGGACAGGGCCCGGGTGAACTCGGTGTTGGTGACGCCGTAGCCGCCGATGTACGGGATGCCGGCGCCCTCCAGGGGCGGGAAGAAGGAGTCGCTGTACTGGCTGTAGGAGCCCACGACGGCGACCACGTCCTCCTTCGCGGCACGTCGGGCGCACTTCGCCGCGGTCACGCTGTCGTTGCCGTCGTTGCAGGTCAGGACGTTCAGTTTGCGGCCGTTGATCCCGCCGCCTGCGTTGACCCAGCGGGCGTAGGCCCTGGCCATGGCGGGCATGCCGGGCTTGTTGGTCGTCGCGGTGTTCTCCGGCGCCCAGGTCATCACGGTGACGGGGTCGTCCCCGGAGCCCCCCGTGGCACCGGGGACGACCCCGCAGCCGGCGGCGAGCGCGGCGCACGCCACCAGGGCGCCCGCCGGCAGCAGGGCTCTTCCGGCGGGCCGGGGGAGAGCGGGGAGGGATCTGGTGCGGGAGCGTCGCCTGCCGGTCATGCGCACACACGATTCCGTCACACCGCCAACCCCTGAGTTACTCCCGGTCAACGAAGAGTGACGGCGAGGTGAATTACGGGGGCGGATGAGGCGGCCGGTGCGGGGAACGTACGATCGGTGACCGTGCAAGGTTCGCAGTACTCTTCCCGTCGCGGCCGTCGCTCATCCACCATGGGCGGCATGCCCGTCAATGACATGCCGTGGTGGCGCTGGCGCAGCAACGTGCGCTCCGCGCTGCACATGCTCTCCGATCCGGTGTTCCAGCGGGACGTCTGGCTGGCAGGCGTCGAGGGGTACGGCGACGTCACCGACGCCGTCTACCGGCTGGTCGAGGACACCTGGCTGGACAGCTGGTCCGCCGAGAAGTACATCGGCACGATCTTCCGGGACTCCCAGGAGGCGGCGCTCGTCGACACCGCGGTCCTGCGGGTGCTGCGCATCATGCACCAGGTGGGCCCGGACGCGCCGGTGGCCGCGTACCTCGACCACCACGGCTGGCCGGAGGCGGTACGGGCGGCGCGGGACGCGCATGTGCGGCTCGCGGCGAGCGACGGCGAGGACCCGGACACACCGCCCCGCACCCTCGAGGTGCTGCGGATCCTGACGCGGTCCGCGTAGCCGTCCGGCCACGTCCGCGTAACGGACTCCGGGCCGCGGGCCGCGCCCGGCATGAGACCCTGTCCCGCATGAACGAGCAGTCCTCCCGAGTCGTGGCGGCCCCGGCCGACCAGTACGTCCTGACCCTCTCGTGCCCGGACAAGCAGGGCATCGTGCACGCCGTGTCCAGCTATCTGTTCATGACCGGCTGCAACATCGAGGACAGCCAGCAGTTCGGCGACCACGACACGGAACTGTTCTTCATGCGTGTCCACTTCTCGGCCGAGGCTCCGGTGACGGTGGACAAGCTGCGCGCCAGCTTCGCGGCGATCGGTGACTCCTTCGCGATGGACTGGCAGATCAACCGGGCCGACGAGAAGATGCGGATCGTGCTGATGGTCAGCAGGTTCGGGCACTGCCTGAACGACCTGCTCTTCCGCGCCCGGACCGGCGCGCTGCCGGTGGAGATCGCGGCGGTGGTGTCCAACCACACCGACTTCGCCGAGCTGGTGGGGTCGTACAACATTCCCTTCCATCACATCCCGGTGACCAGGGACACCAAGCCGGAGGCCGAGGCGCGGCTGCTGGAGATCGTGCGCGAGGAGGACGTCGAACTGGTCGTCCTCGCCCGCTACATGCAGGTCCTCTCCGACGACCTGTGCAAGCAGCTCAGTGGCCGGGTCATCAACATCCACCACTCCTTCCTGCCGAGCTTCAAGGGCGCGAAGCCGTACCACCAGGCGCACGCGCGGGGTGTGAAGCTGATCGGCGCGACGGCGCACTATGTGACGGCCGACCTCGACGAGGGGCCGATCATCGAGCAGGAGGTCGAGCGGGTCGGCCACGACGCCACCCCGGACCAGCTGGTCGCCGTCGGACGGGACGTGGAGTGCCAGGCGCTGGCGCGCGCGGTGAAGTGGCACGCGGAGCGCCGGATCCTGCTGAACGGGCGGCGGACGGTGGTGTTCGCCTGACCCGCCTGGCGGCGGTGTCGTCCGGCGGGGGTGTCACATGCGGCTCAGCGTCGCCGCCGCGTACAGCACGTCCCTGATCGCCTCGCGGTCGCCGACCTGACCGGCCGCCGCCTCGCGCGGGACGACGTGCCCCGCCGCCAGCCGGCAGAACTCCAGGACGTCCAGGGCCACATGGGCCACCTCGTGCTCCGCGGAACCGACCGCTCCGGGTGAGTCGAGCGGGATCAGCCACTGACCGCCGCCCTGGCCCTCGATCTCCAGGCGCAGGCTGCGGCCGGGTTTCCCGGCGGCCACCAGGTGCCGGGCGCGGGCGGGCGAGGTGAGTCCGGCCCGCCGCCGTGCGGCGAGCACACCCGGCAGCATGCGGGCCGCGAGGTCGATCATCCCGTGCAGGTGCCGCGGGGCGGGCGGCTCGTACGGGTAGTCCACGGCCCGAGCGATGTCCTCGGCGTGCACCCAGCACTCGAAGGCGCGGTCCAGCATCGCGTCGGGCAGCGGCAGTTCGAAGTCGCCGTAGGACACGGTGGGTCTGTCCGTGCCCTCCCCCTCCTCGGTGAAGGACGCGGTCCGCACCAGGTCGTGCGTCTGCTCCCGCCAGGGCGCCCGCACCGACCGGGTCGGCGGGAAGCGCGAGGCCCGCCAGTACGCCTCGGTGCGCGCCGCCGGGGTGGGGCGGTCGGCGCGGGCGCCGGCGTCGCCGAGCGGGTCGTCGAGTCCGAGCGCCACCGCGACCAGCCCGTCGACGCTCATCAGATGCGCGATGACCCCGGCGACGGTCGTACGACGGCTGGTGGCGTCCTCGCCCGCGAACCACCGCAGCCGTACCGGCGCGTGCCACTCGGAGTCGCCCATGTCCTGCAGCAGCGCGTCCAGGCGGGCGGTCTCGGCGTCGTAGGGAGCCGCCCACCCGGGCACGGGGATGCGCGGCGGCCGCCGCTCCAGGCAGCTGTCCAGCACGCGCGTGCGCAGCCCCGGATCCAGGTCCAGGCTGTCGGGCCGGTGCAGCAGCCCGACCGCCTCCCGCAGCCGCAGCGCCTCCTGCGCACAGTCGCCGCATCCTCCGAGGTGATCCTCGACCGCCCCCGCCTCCTCCGGCGCACAGGCGGCCAACGCCCACGCCCCGAGAAACGACTTCAGCACGTGATGCTCCAGCACGGTCCGGTCCTTCACCTCCACCCACTCCTCCCACCCGGGCAGCACCCGCCCACCATCCTCGACGGACACCCGGGGCATGAATACACGCGGTGGCCCCCGGCCCGGGCCCGGGGGAACCCTGAGGACCGCCGGGGCCGTGCGGGACCGCCGGGACTGCCCGGGCTGCCAAGGCATTCCGGGGCGCGGGGACCGCCGGGGCCGTGCGGGTCGGCCGGCCCGCCGGGGCCGCTGGGAGCGTCCGGGCCACCGGGTCTGCCCGGAACGCTGGAACCGCTGGGGCGGCCAGGGCGGCCGAGATCGTCCAGGCGGGCAGGGCCGTGTGGAATACCGGGGCCATCGGGACCGTCCACGCCGGCGGGGCCACCCGGAGTGCCAGGACCGTCGGATCTGCTGGGACCGTCCACGCCGGCGGGTCTGCCCGTGTCCGCGGTGCCGCCCGGAACACCGGAGCGGCTCGGGGCCACGGAGCAGACCGGAGCGGCGGGGTCGTGCGGAGCACCGGGTCCGTCCGGAGCACCGGGGCCCTCCGGACCGCCGGGACCCTGCGGACCGCCGGGGCACTGTGGGCCGGACGGCTCGTTCGGAACGTCGGGGGCGTTCGGCTTCGTCGGGCTCATGTCGTGACCCCGTGGTCGGGTGGTGTGTCGGGGAAGTCCGTATCGGGGGAGTCCGTGTCGGGGGAGTCCGTGTCGTGGGCGGTGGACAGGAGTTGGAGGCCGAGGCGGAGGCGGCGGCGGGCCTCGTCCTCGGGGATGCCGAGGTCGGCGGCGGTCTGCCGGCAGTCGCGGCGCTGGAAGTAGGCCAGTTCCAGGGCGGCGCGCAGGGGGGCCGGCATGGAGTGGACGATGTAGTCGGCGCGGGCGGCGGCCGAGGCGCGGCGCACCCTGAGTTCCCACTCCTCGGGGGAGTCCTGTCCGTCGCGGTCCGGCGCGGCGGTCCCGGTGTTGCGCAGCCGCTGCACGGCGAAGCGGTGGGCCAGCGCGGCCACCCAGGAGCGCAACGGGCCCTGCCGGGGGTCGTAGGCGTCGGGGTGTTCCCAGACGTGCACGAAGACCTCGCGGGTGATCCGGTCGGCGGCCCGCTCGTCCCCGAGCACCCGGTGGGCGAGGCCGTGCACGAGGGAGGCGAAACGGTCGTAGAGCTCGCCGAGGGCTGCCGCCTCCCCGCGCGCGAGCCGTTGGTGCATCCTGCGGTCCCAGCGGGGCGGTGCGTCCTTCTTCGCCATACGGCCCCCTTTGAAACCCTGCTGCGCCCTGCCCAGCGTGTCTGTGCGGTCACCTCGAATGTAGTCGGCACGTCCGACAACGCACGCCCCTTTGTTGCCCTGCGCGCCCCCTCACCGCAAGACCAACTCTGAGCGAATGCGATCGAAAATGACCGAAACAAGCCCTTGAAAGGGCGGTTTCGGTTTGGGTTACGGCGTTTGGGGGAACGGCCGCTGGGCAGCCGCGCGGGAAGAAGCGTAGGAACTGCTTCCGGTTCCGGGCGGTTCCGGGGAAGTGCCGGCGAGCGGAGGGCGGGCCGTGGCGTTCAAGGTGACCGACGACCAACAGGGCGGGTGGAGCGTGCTCCGGGTCGCCGGCGAACTGGACCTGCTGACCTCGCCGGTGCTGCGGCAGCGGGTGCACGAGGCGGTGGCCCAGGGCCGCCACCATCTCGTCCTGGACCTCTCGGACGTCTTCTTCTGCGACTCCAGCGGCGTCGGCGTCCTCATAGCCGCCCGCCGTCTGATCCGCTCCTGCCAGGGCCGGCTCCGCCTGATCCTGCCGGCCCACGGCGCGGTCGACGGCTCGCACGTCAACCGTGTGCTCGGCGCGCTCGGTGTGCGCCGCCTCTTCGACGTCTACGCGGACCTCGCGGCAGCGGTGGACGAGGAACCGCTGTCCGCCTGACACCGCGTACGGGCGCCGCCCGTGCGAGCCGGCCGTCGGCGGATGTCGCGGATCGTGGCACAGGAGCGTCACGGAGCGTCGCCACCGTACCGGTGTCCCCGCGCGCGACCCGTCACGTCCCGGAGTCACCGCCGTGCTCGGGTACCTTGTGTGGGATGCGAGTGGTTCCGAGCACGAGCCATGTCATGACGGGCGTCGCACAGTATGCCGCACGGGTACTCCTTCGCGCGGGAATATGCCCGAAGCGCTTGTTGCGGTGACGGTACGTCAACCATGCTGTTCCCCACGGAAGTCACGTTCCGTGACTCTTGCTCTGGTCGTTGTTCCGGCCATGCAGAAAATGGCTACGATCGTGGCCCTCGCGTGCGCGAGGCTATGTGTCCGCCGGTTCGGATGGTGTGAGCGGTGCAGGTGCTTCAAGTGCAGCTGGAGATCCGGCCCGACCCCGCGGAGGTGGGGCGAGCCCGGAGGTGGGCCCGCTCGCGGCTCGCCGGTTCGGGGATACAGGCCGACGAGCCGCTCGCCGAGACGTTGATCCTGCTCGTCTCCGAACTGGTCACCAACGCCGTGGTGCACACCGGCTGTCCGGCCGTACTGCGGCTGTCCCTGCCCGGCGTGCCGGCCGAAGCGGCCACCGTCCGCCTGGAAGTGGCCGACGCCAGCACCAGGGCCCCCGTGCCGCGCTGCGGGGGCGACGAGGCCACGAGCGGCCGCGGACTCGCCCTCGTCGACGGCCTCGCCGACCGGTGGGGCTGGAACCCGGAGGGCACGGGCAAGCGCATCTGGTGCGAACTGGACTGCCGCACCCCACCGGTTGACGCGGCGAAGACCGCGGCACCGGCGGCGTACGAGGGACTGGCCTACGAGGGACTGGCCTACGAGGCGGTGTAGGGCCACCCTTCCCCTGTCCCCTGTGGGGCCCTCGAGGCGGCGCACGGGGCGGGCGGCTCCCCCGCGCGGTCGCCGACGCGCCGTCCCGCCCCTCCGGGTGCCCAACTCGTGCGCCGGGAGATGCTTCTGTGCGCGCCCCGATGCGATGGGGCATAACGGGTAAATCGCCTGGGCGGTGTTGACGTGTCCTGTCCGTTTGATCACGCTTGTGGTCAGCGATTCGCCGCGAGGGGACGTCGAGGGCTCGGGCGCCGCACGTCCTCGACGAGTGTGGGTCGTGCTGTCGGCGCCGGCCGGTCCCCGCAGGGCCCGAGGGGGGTGGGACCGGTGCGCCGCGGTCGGCGGGCGGCGCGCGCTGCCGTGTTCGGGGCGGCAGGAGCGCGCCG
>NZ_QFDQ01000050.1 GCF_003270085.1 Streptomyces triticisoli
CGACCCACCGAGACGAGCGGACGGGCGGGAGCCCCCGGGTGCAGGGGGCGGGAGTCCCCGCCGGGGCCGGGGGGCGGAGCCCCGGGGACGGTCACCTTCCGACCCACCGAGACGGGTGGGCGGGCAAAGCTTCCGTCAGAGCAGGACGTCGCGGGCGATCCGCTCCGCCACCCGCTCCAGAATCGGACCCGCGTCCGCGATGCACCGGGAGACGTCCGGCTCGACCTGGGTCAGGGCGTAGGCCCGGCGGATGCCGGCGTGACCCAGGACCTCCGGCGCGAGGGCCAGCCGGCCGCAGACCGCGACGACCTCCTTGCCCGCGGCACGCGCGGCCGCCGCGACGCCCGCAGGAGCCTTGCCGTGCAGGGTCTGCTCGTCCAGCGAACCCTCACCCGTGATCACCAGCGAGGCCCGCCGCAGAGCCGGGGCGAAGCCCAGCACGTCGAGCATGACCTCGATACCGGCCCGGAAGCGCGCCCCGAGGAGCAGCGCCCCGTACCCGACACCACCCGCCGCGCCCGCGCCGGGCGACACCGCGTACTCCGCCGCCCGCGCCCCGACCGCCCCCTCCAGCACCTTCGCGAAGTGCGCGAGCGCCGCGTCCAGCGTCTCCACGTCGTGCGGCGAGGCGCCCTTCTGCGACCCGTAGACCGCCGCCGCGCCCTTCGGCCCGGTCAGCGGATTGTCGACGTCGCTGGCGAGCACGAGCTCGACGGAGCCCAACCGCGGATCCAGCCCGGACAGGTCCGCGCGGACCAGCTCCGCCAGTCCCCCGCCGCCGGGCCGGACCGGCTCCCCGTCCGCGTCCAGGAACCGCGCCCCGAGCGCGGACAGCATCCCCGCGCCCCCGTCCGTCGTCGCGCTCCCGCCGACGCCGAACACGATCGTCCGCGCGCCCGCGTCCAGCGCGGCCCGCAGCAGCTGCCCGGAGCCGTACGTGGACGCCGTGAGCGGCGCGAACACGCCCGCCGGCAGCCGCTGCAGCCCACTGGCCTCGGCCATCTCCACGACCGCCGTGTCGCCGCGCAGCGCGAACGCGGCCGTCACCTCGTCCCCGAGGGGCCCCGCGACCCGTACCTCCCGGCGCTCGAACCCGGCCTCGACCGCCGCGGCCACGGTCCCGTCGCCGCCGTCGGCCACCGGAAGCGCCTCCACCTCCACCTCCGGCACCACCCGGCGCAGTCCGGCCGTCACACGCTCGGCCACCTGCACGGCCGTCAGCGACCCCTTGAACTTGTCCGCGGCAATCAGCACCCTCCGGGTGCCGTGCACTGCAGCGTCCGCCACCTTGCCATCCCCTCCCTCTCCGGGCCCGCACGTCAGGGTCAGTCGCGCCGCTGCGACCCTAACCGGCGGCGGTCCCCACCGTCATGCCCCGCGCGACCGCCCCCCGGAATCGGGTAGACCCTTCCCATGACCTCTGTGGTGACCTCTGTGGGCACCGAGTCGGAACTCGCCGACCGCATCCTCGGCGGCTGGCTGGGCCGTATCGCGGGCAACATGCTCGGCAAGCCGGTCGAGCAGGGCGAGGTGTGGACGCGTGACCGCATCGACCGCTACCTGCGCAAGGCGGCCGCGCTGCCGCTCACCGACTACCTGCCCGAACCGCCGGCCGGCGACGAGGACGGCCCGGACCTGCGCCCCGAGTGGCGCAGCTGCGTCCGCGGCCGTATCCACGGCAGCTGCCGCGACGACGACATCGACTACGCGATCCTCGGCCTGCACCTCCTGGAGACGCACGGCTTCGCCTTCAGCACCGAGCAGGTCGGCGACCTGTGGCTGCTGCGGCTGCCGTACCTGCAGACGTTCACCGCGGAGCGAGCGGCGTACCGCAATCTGGCCAACGGGCTCAAGCCGCCCCTGACGGCCACGTACGACAACCCGTACCAGGAGTGGATCGGCGCCCTGATCCGCGCCGACGTCTACGGCTGGACCAGCCCCGGCGTCCCACGCCGCGCCGCCTCCCTCGCCCGCCGCGACGCGGTGCTGTCCCACACCGGCAACGGCGTCTACGGTGCCCAGTGGGCGGCGGCCCTGATCGCGGCGGCCTTCACCGCCCCGACCCCCCGCGCCGCCGTCGACACCGCGCTCACGGTGATCCCGGCGAGCAGCCGCCTGGCCCGCACGGTACGCCGGGTGGTCTCCCTGTACGAGGCGTGCATGTCCTGGGAGGACACCCTGACCACGCTCACGGACGAGACCGCCGGCCTCGGCTGGATCCACACCGTCCCGAACGCCGCCGTGCTCACGGCCGGTCTCCTCTACGGCGAAGGCGACTTCACCCGCACCATCGCGCTCACCGTCCGCGGCGGCTTGGACACCGACTCCAACGGCGCGACGGCCGGCTCGGTCGCCGGCGTCCTGACCGGCGCCGACGCCATCCCCTCCCAGTGGAAGGACCCTCTGGAGGACACGGTCCGCAGCGCGGTCTTCGGCTTCGACGGCGCACGCATCACCGAACTGGCGGACCGCACGCTGCGCCTGGTTACCCTTCCTGGATGACCACTGCCGACTACGCCACGTACATCGCCGGGCTCCCCCGTGTCCTCGCCGCTGCCGCCGCCCTCTTCCGTGACGAGCGGGGCCGGGTGCTCCTCGTCGAGCCGAACTACCGGGAGGGATGGGCGCTGCCGGGCGGCACGGTCGAGTCCGACGACGGCGAGACCCCGCGCCAGGGCGCGCGCCGCGAGACGCTGGAGGAGATCGGCCTCGACCGCGAGCTCGGCCCGCTGCTCGCGGTCGACTGGGTGCCCGGCACCGGACGCCCGCCGCTGGTGGCGTACCTCTACGACGGCGGAGTCCTCACCGACGACGACCTCAAGGCGATCCGCCTGCAGGAGGAGGAGCTGCTGTCCTGGCGCCTGGTCCCCCGTGATGAACTCACCGCCCACCTGCCGGCCGTCACGGCCCGCCGTGTCCTGACCTCCCTCGACGTCCTGGCCGACGGCACGGGCCCGGTGGAACTGGAGAACGGCCACCGCGCCGGCTGATCACTCCGAGCGGTTCACCCTTGGACGTTCCGGGGTTTGACGTCCACCTCGCGCAGCGCCTCGTCACGCTCGGCGACCCTGGCCTCCGTACGGTGGCCGCGCTCGATGTAGTCGCGGACGACCAGCTCGACGGCGTCCTGCGGATTGCCCACTCCGGCGAGAACCATCACTTCCACGACGAGTTCGGCGTCGAGCGCCACGGTGACCTTGGCCATGTGCGGAAGGTACCACCGCGGGGTCCGGGCGGGCGGACGGATATCCGTTCGCCCGCCCGCACCCCCCGTCCTACCCTCGGTCCCATGACCAAGCCCCTCGTCGCCATCCTCAGCGGCGCCGGTATCTCCACCGATTCCGGCATCCCGGACTACCGCGGGCCCAACGGGCTGTGGCGGAAGGACCCCGAGGCCGAGAAGCTCGTGACGTACGGCTACTACATGAACGACCCGGACATCCGCCGCCGCTCCTGGCAGATGCGCCGCAAGAACCGCACCCTGCAGGCCGAGCCGAACGCCGCGCACCGCGCCGTGGCCGACCTGGAGCAGGCCGGGGTGCCGGTGCGGGTCATCACGCAGAACGTGGACGGCCTGCACCAGCTCGCCGGAATGCCCGCCCGCAAGGTCCTGGAACTCCACGGCACCGTACACAGCGTGGTCTGCACGAAATGTCACGCGCGCGGGCCCATGGAGGACGCCCTCACCCGGGTCGAGGCCGGCGAGGCCGACCCGCCCTGCCGGAACTGCGGCGGCATCCTGAAGTCGGCCACCGTCATGTTCGGCGAACGCCTCGACCCGCAGGTGCTCGGCCAGGCGGTCGCCATCACCAAGGCGTGCCAGGTGTTCATCGCCGTCGGCACCAGCCTCCAGGTCCAGCCCGCCGCCGGACTCGCCGGCGTCGCCGCCGACCACGGCGCACGACTCATCATCGTCAACGCCGAACCGACGCCGTACGACGACCTCGCCGACGAGGTCCTACGCGAACCCATCGGCACCGCCCTGCCCGAGCTGCTGCGCGGGATCAGCACCGAGAGCACCCTCTGACCTCAGCCTTTCGCGCATTCGAGTGGTCTCGTTCGATGTGCTGCACCTGCCGGGTGCACGGCGGTCCGCCGTCGGACGGCCAGGTACTTGTTCTCGCTCTTCGAAACCGGGGCGGCAACCGCCGCGGGCCCGGCGTCGGCGCTCACGGAGCGTAAGGTCAGCGGCGGTAGCAGTACGAGTCCGAGGAGGCGTCGCCGCCCTGCAGGCGTGTCTGGTGCACGCGCAAGCCCAGGAAGTCCGGGCCGTGCGGGAAGAAGTGGCTGTCGACGGAGAGGCCGCCGTGCGAGGTGTCGGCGTCGAGTTTGACCATCCATGGGTCGATGCCCGCAGGATAGAACTGCTCATCCCAGGCGGCGTACAAGGAATTCGTCAGGTACACGCGCCGCCCGTCGCGGCTGAGCTCGACCATCTGTGCTCCGCCCGTCAGCGGAGTCTCCGGCTCGGTGGGGTGCGGCTGTCGGCCGACGATGCCGCCGAGACGCACGGACGCGGTCTGCCTGGGACGGAACGGGTCGCTCACGTCGTACTGGAGCAGGTCGCCGGTTCCCCATGCGGATACGTACAGCCACTGGTCGTCCACCGACAGGTCGATGTCGGTGATCAACGGGGGCACGGCGCCGAACGGCTGCAGAGCCGGGGGCAGGTCCTCCGTTCGCGCGGGCTCGGCCGGCACGGTGATCACCTTGTGGACGACGAAGTCCTCGCCCTCCCGGGTCCACAACCACACCGACGCCGACAGGTCCTCCACGTTGACCACGGTGTTCGTGAACCCCCACGTGGCCTCGGGGTCGTGCGCGGGGCGCAGTTCCAGCACCATCTGGTTCTCGTCCCCCAGATCGACGCGCTGCAGGTGCCGGCCGGAGTCCAGCTCCCAGAAGTGCAGTGAGTGGCCGTACCGGCGATCCAGCAGCAGATCGGGGACGAGGCCGTCCTCGATCATCGAGGGGGTCCCCCACTCGCTGGTCACAGCGATGTTCTGGCGCAGGTGCCACCAGAGGTCGTAGGCGAGCCGCTGCGGTCCGCGGTCGCTCTCCCAGGCGCGCAGCACTTCGAAGCTTTCGTGGTCCAGCAGCGCGACGCCGCCGGGCCCGTCCGCCCCGTCCGCGCCGCCCAGGCAGGACAGGAACATTCCGTCGGGACCGCAGTGGAGTGTGTGCGGGCGCGAGTATCCGGCCTTGGCGGCCAACTCCTCGGGCTCGACCACCTTGACCAGGCGCGGGTGGGCGGGATCGGGGCTGGTGTCGAAGACGTGCAGCCGGGAGGAGCGCAGTCCCGGGACGATGAGGTAGCGCCGTGCGGCGTGATGATGACCGGCATGCGCCAGCGCGCTCGAGCAGGCGTTCCAACCGAAGTGGTGCAGTTCGTTGCCCAGGTCGGGCAGTTCGGCGTGGGAGATCACGCGGCCGTATGCGGGGGATTCGGGGTCGGTGCCGACGGTGAGCAACGCGTCCGCGCGCTGTGCGGTCGGGTCGAAACCGACGACATAGGCGAGCTTCTCCGAGGGCGCGGCGACGGCGTCCGCCGGGGTGCGGTACAAGGTGGGGTCACTGTGGTCGCCGCTGTCGTGAGCGTGGTCGGTCGTCGTCATGGCTGTTCCTTCTCCCGAACGGGAGGCCGGGACGGGGGACTCCCGAGAGGCAGCCGGCCTCACCCATTCGAGACCGATGCGCAGATACCGGACATACAGCCAGCGTTTCACAGCCCTCAAGCACTGCCAACACGGCAGCGCGGAGGCGCGAGCCGCCTCAGTGTGCAGCGCGTCTCCGGCACGCCCGGGAGCGGTGGCCGACCACGGGGCACGGCTGGTCATCGTCAACGCCGAGCCGACCCCGTACGACAACTCCGCCGACGAGGTCGTACGGGAGCCGGTCGGCACGGCGCTGCCCACGCTGCTGCGCGGTCTGCGGGACGGCGGGGGGGTTAGAAGAGGGCCGTGCCCCGTTCGAGTTCCAGCAGGCGCTGCTTGCGGGGCAGGCCGCCGCCGTAGCCGGTGAGGCTGCCGCTCGCGCCGATGACGCGGTGGCAGGGGACGATGATGCCGATGGGGTTCCTGCCGTTGGCGAGGCCGACCGCGCGGGAGGCGCCCGGGCTGCCGAGGGCTGTGGCGAGTTGGCCGTAGGAGCGGGTCTCGCCGTAGGGGATCTTGCGCAGCTGCTCCCAGACGTTGCGCTGGAACGGGGTGCCGTGCAGGCGCAGTGGGAGGGTGAAGTCCTTCAACTCGCCCGCGAAGTAGGCGTTCAGCTGGTCGATGGCCTCGCCGAAGGGGCGGTCGTCCCTCCCCCACGCTCGGCTTCGCTCGCGCGGGGGGACCCCCATTCCGAAGGTCTCCTGGGGCGGGCGGTGGCGCTGGTCGGTCATGTACAGACCGCACAGGACGCCGTCGTCGGCGACGAGGGTGAGGGTGCCGTAGGGGCTGTCGATCACGGTGTGCTGCTTCATCGGTGCGATGTCCTTAGATGTCCTTGTACGGGAAGGAAGTTGATCGGGTGGCTGTCGGTCGCCCACAGGTACTGCACGGCGTACGCCCGCCAGGGCCGCCAGACCGCCGCTCGGGCGGTGAGGGCGGCCGGGGTGGACGGCAGGCCGAGTTCCTGGGCGGCGCGGCGGATGCCGAGGTCGGTGGGGAGGAAGGCGTCGGGGTCGCCGAGGGCGCGCATGCCGATGACGTCGGCCGTCCACGGGCCGAAGCCGGGGAGGGCCAGGAGGCGGGCGCGGGTTTCCGCCCAGTCGCTCTCCACGCCCAGGTGGAGGGTTCCGTCCGCGAGTTGCCGGGCCAGTGTCAGCAGGGTCGTACGGCGGGTACGGGGCATCGCCAGCGTCTCGGGGTCGAGGGCGGCCAGTGACTCCGGGGCGGGGAAGAGGTGGGTGAGGCCGCCCTCGGGGTCGTCGACCGGCTCGCCGTGCGCGGCGGCCAGGCGGCCGGCGTGGGTACGGGCGGCGGCCGTGGAGACCTGCTGGCCGAGTACGGCCCGCAGGGCGAACTCGGCCTCGTCCACGGTGCGCGGCACCCGCCGCCCGGGGGCCTTGTCGACCAGGGGTGCGAGAACTTGGTCGGTGCGCAGTTGGTCGTCGATGGCGACCGGGTCGGCGTCCAGGTCGAGCATGCGCCGGCAGCGGCTGATGGCGACGGGCAGGTCGCGCAGGTCGCTGAGGGTGAGGCGGCAGGCGATGTGGTCCGGTGTCGGGGTCAGCGCGGCGATGCCGTGACCGTAGGGCAGGCGCAGGGTGCGCCGGTAGGCGCCGATGGAGGTACCGCCCACGCCGTCAAGGCAGTGGGGGAGCCACTCCTCCACGCCGGGTACGGCGGTGGCCGCGAGGTGGCCGAAAAGGTTGTCGGGGTTGAGCGGGGCGCGGAACGGCAGGCGCAGGGAGAGGGCTCCGGGGGTGCCCTGGGGCGTGCCGGACGCCGTGGGCTGCCGCGGGACGCGGGCGCGCAGTCCGCTGGGCGACAGGGCGAAGACCTCCCGCACGGTCTCGTTGAAGGTGCGGATGGAGGAGAAGCCGGCGGCGAAGGCGATCTCCGCCATCGGCAGCGCGGTGGTCTCGATCAGCAGCCGGGCGGTCTGGGCGCGCTGGGCCCGGGCGAGCGCGAGCGGGCCGGCGCCGAGTTCGGCGAGGAGCTGGCGTTCGATCTGGCGGGTGCTGTAGCCGAGGCGGGCGGCGAGGCCGGGCACGCCCTCGCGGTCCACGACGCCGTCGGCGATCAGCCGCATGGCGCGGGCCACGGCGTCGGCGCGCTGGTTCCACTCCGGTGAGCCGGGGCTGGTGTCAGGGCGGCAGCGCTTGCAGGCCCGGAATCCGGCCTGCTGGCAGGCGGCGGCGCTCGGGTAGAAGGTCATGTTCTCGGGCTTGGGCGGCACCACCGGGCAGCTGGGCCGGCAGTAGATGCGGGTGGTCAGGACGGCGGTGAAGAACCAGCCGTCGAACCGTGCGTCCTTGGACTGGACGGCGCGCACGCAGCGCTCGCGGTGGGTGTGCATCCCCTTCTGCATGCCTCCAGCATCGGGCACCGGCGGGGCCGGGTCTGGCGGAAATCCGACATCGGCCTTGTGTGTCCAGGGTGCGTACGAGTCGCTTCGGACGGCCGCTTCCCCGTACTGCCGGGTGGGCCGACTGTGGACCGACTGCTGTGAGCCGCGCGTCCTCCCCGCGGATGCGCCGTCCGGGGCCGGTCCGGAGACGCCTTTCGCACACGCGGCCAGGAGAGGGACGTGCGCGGCCCGGCAACGGTACCTAGGGTGGGAGTGCAGGTCTGTGACACAGCCTGGAACGAGTGACGAAGCAGGAAGACGCGCGAGGCGGTGCCCGGTCCGCTGCAGGCCGGCCGCGACGAGCGGCGACCGGCGTGGGCCGTGCGCGCCGTCGGGCGTCGGGGATGGACCAAGGGCGGTTCTGAACCATGAGGGATGTACATCGGCTCGAGTCCGTCTCGGCGAACCTGGGCGGCGGCGCCGTGCTCGCGGCGTGGGAACGGTTCGTGCAGGGCGAGGATCACATCCCGGGTGTCCGGCCCCTGGTGGCGATCTCCTGGCACCGCTGCCGAGAGCAGTACCGGGTCGATCCCCACCTCACGGAGGCGCCGGTGGCCGTCGCCAGGACCGACCATACGCCCGAGCACGATGTCGTCTTCGCCGAGCTGGGTTTTCGTGCCGCCTCCGTGGCACATGAAGTGGGCAGCCTCGGTGGCGTCGTCACCGTCACCGACGCCACCGGCCGGATCCTGGCCGAGTGGGGTGACCAGGCCACGCTCGCCAAAGCCGGCGACGCCCATCTGGCGCCCTGGTTCTGCTGGTCCGAGTGCGCGGCCGGCACGAACGGCATGGGCACGGCACTCGAGGCGCACGGCCCGGTACCGATCAGGGGCGCGGAGCACTGGTGCCAGGCGTTCCACAACTGGGTCTGCGCGGGCATCGCGGTACGTGACGTGGTGACCAGGGAGCCGATCGCGGTCCTGAGCATCTGCTGCTGGCGCAGCCGGCTTCCCGCGTCCGTGGGAAGCTGGCTGGCGAACGCGGTCACCATGACCCGGTACCCGTTGAAGAGGCGCGCCCGGGACAGCGGCGCCGAGTTGGTCGCGGCCCACACCCAGGCCAGGGCGCGCTCCGGTGCGGCGCTCGCCGCGGTGGACACCGCGGGCAAGGTAGTGATCGCCGACGACATGGCGAGCGTGCTCCTGGGCGTCCCGGCATCCACCCCGGCGGTCGACCCCACGCTGCGGTGGAACCCCGGGCTGCCGGAACTGATCGCAGCCGTCCGGTACGCCACTGGGCAGGCGGCCCACCATCCCGACTGGGTCGGTTCGACGCAGATCTTCGCCCACCTCGCCGACGAGCCGACATCGATCAGCATCCGCCCCGTCTTCTCGTCCGGACACCTGATCGGGCACCTGGTCTCGTTCGGTACCTCCGACGGGGCGTGGTTGCCCCAGGCGGAGGGGTGCGCGCACCCTCGGGGGTCCGCGCACCCTCGGGCGCAGCCGCGCCGGCTGGTCGCGCTGCGCGACAACCGGATGGTGCTGCTGCGGATGCCGGAAGTCTCCTTCGCCGAGTCGCAGGGAAACAGCGTGTGGCTCTCCACCGACCAGGGGCGACTGCGGGCCGCCTCTCCGAGCCTGGACAAGCTCGACAGTGAGCTGGCGGACGTCGGCTTCCTGCGGGTGCACCGCCGGTATGTGGTCAACCTCAGCCGCATCCGGGAGATCGAGCGCGGGCTCAAGGGCGAGCTGTCCCTGGTCATGGACGGCCGGACGAACGAGATGGTGCCGGTTTCCCGGCGGAACGCGCCGGCCGTGCGTCGCGCGCTGGACATCTGAGGTCCCCAGCACAACCTCTGTTCCGGAAGGAAATCCCCGTGTCTGACAGTCCGGACGCCGTTGTCGGCGAGATGAACGAGGGGAGCGCGGGCGGCCTCGGCCTCTCCGTCCCGGCCGGGCACCGCGGTCACCCGCTGGGGGACGCGGGCAACCGCGACTGGTGGCCGAACCGGCTCGACCTGACGATCCTCCGGAAACACCCCGCCGTGGCCGACCCCATGGGCGAGGACTTCGACTACGCCGCGGAGTTCCGGACGCTCGACCTCGACGCCCTGGCGCGGGACGTCGACGCGGTGCTGACGACGTCGCAGGAGTGGTGGCCGGCCGACTTCGGCCACTACGGGCCGCTCGTGATCCGGATGGTGTGGCACTCCGCCGGGACGTACCGCGTCGACGACGGCCGCGGTGGCGCGGCCGCCGGCATGCAGCGTTTCGCGCCGCTGAACAGCTGGCCGGACAACCGCAACCTCGACAAGGCGCGCCGGCTGCTCTGGCCGGTGAAGAAGAAGTACGGCCGCAGGATCTCCTGGGCCGATCTGATGGTCTTCGCGGGCAACCGCGCCCTGGAGACGATGGGCTTCACGACCTTCGGCTTCGCCGGCGGCCGGGCGGACGTCTGGGAGTCCGACGAGGACGTCTACTGGGGCCCCGAGCGCGCCTGGCTCGGCGACGAACGCCACGGCGGCGTCCGGGAGCTGGAGAAACCCCTGGCCGCCGACCAGATGGGCCTCATCTACGTCAACCCGGAGGGACCGAACACCGTCCCGGACCCGCTCACCGCGGCCCGGGACATCCGCGCGACGTTCCGGCGCATGGGGATGAACGACGAGGAGACCGTCGCGCTGATCGCGGGCGGCCACACGTTCGGCAAGACCCACGGCGCGGCCGACCCGGACGCCCACCTCGGCCCCGAGCCCGAGGGCGCCCCCCTCGAGGAGCAGGGCCTGGGCTGGAAGAGCGGCTACGGCACCGGAAAGGGCGCGGACGCCATCTCCAGCGGGCTCGAGGGTACCTGGACACCCACCCCGACCAGGTGGGACAACAGCTTTTTCGAGACCTTGTTCGGCTACGAGTGGGAGCTGGAGCTGAGCCCCGCCGGTCTGTGGCAGTGGATCCCGAGGGACGGCGGCGGGGCCGGCACCGTACCGGACGCCCACGACCCGTCGGCGACACACGCCCCGACGATTCTGACGACGGACCTCGCGCTGCGGTCGGACCCGGTCTACGAGCCGATCGCGCGGCGCTTCCTGGAGAACCCGGACCGGCTCGCGGACGCGTTCGCCCGGGCGTGGTTCAAGCTGACGCACCTCGACATGGGTCCGATCCAGCGCTACCTCGGACCGCTGGTCCCCCGGGAGAGGCTGCTCTGGCAGGACCCGGTCCCCGCCGTGGACCACGAACTCGTCGGGGCGGCGGACATCGCCGCGCTCAAGAGCCGGATCCTCGCCTCCGGGCTGTCGGTCTCCCAGCTCGTCTCGACCGCGTGGGCGTCGGCCTCGACGTTCCGTGTCAGCGACAGGCGGGGCGGGGCGAACGGCGCGCGCATCCGCCTCGAGCCGCAGCGGGGCTGGGAGGTCAACGACCCCGGCACGCTGGCACAGGTGCTGCGCACCCTGGAAGGCATCCAGGAGTCCTTCAACAGCTCCGGGGCCGGGGGCAGGAAGGTCTCGCTGGCCGACCTCATCGTGCTCGGCGGAGCCGCCGCCGTCGAGCAGGCCGCCAGGGCCGCCGGCCACGACGTCCGGGTCCCCTTCGCTCCGGGACGCACGGACGCCACGCAGGAGTGGACCGACGTGGAGTCCTTCGCCCCGCTCGAACCGACCGCGGACGGATTCCGCAACTACCGCGGCAAGGGCAACCGGCTGCCGTCGGAGCACCTGCTGGTCGACCGCGCGAACCTGCTGAGCCTGAGCGTGCCCGAGATGGCCGTCCTCGTGGGTGGCCTGCGGGTGCTGGGCGCCAACCACCGGCAGTCGCCGCTGGGCGTCTTCACCTCGGCGCCGGGGTCGCTGACCAACGACTTCTTCGTGAACCTGCTCGACATGGGCACGGAGTGGAGGCCGACGTCCGCGGCCGCGGAGACCTTCGAGGGGCGCGACCGCGCCACCGGCGAGGTCAGGTGGACCGGCAGCCGCGTCGACCTCGTCTTCGGCTCGAACTCCGAGCTGCGTGCCGTCGCGGAGGTCTACGCGAGCGACGACGCGCGGGAGAAGTTCGTGCGGGACTTCGTCGCCGCGTGGGACAAGGTCATGAACCTCGACCGGTACGACCTTCCAGCGGTGGCACATCGGGGGTGAACGGTGGCCGGCCGTGGATGAACGGCATGAGCCGGCCCGAACCGGCGCTCGCCCTTGTCGGTGTGATCCGTCCGGCGTAGCGTGTTTCTTGGCTGCCAATTCATCCCTTTTTCGGCGTGATTCATCCGGCATAGCGTGCTCCTCGAACACCGATTCCAGCCGGGCATCAGGCGACGCGAAAAGGAAATTTCGAGGCCGATTCCGGAGAACATTTTCCGAGCGGAGGTGTGCAGCCGGCCGCGATGCGCTGCCGTCAGCGCGGCCGACGCGAAATGGACATGGAGATTCGGGCTGAGGAGAGTGAAGCCCCGATGACGACCGCGCAGGAGCGAACCGACCTGCTGAACAAGATCGGGTTGGCCGCACAGAACAAAGCAACGCTGGGTCAGGTGCTGGGAACCGGAAGCATTGGGCAGGCCACCGAGGGACCGGAAGGCCGTATGCAGGCCACCATCCGTATCCACCCGGATGAGCTGACCTGGGATCCCTCTATTCTGGTCATGCCCCATGGAGGCGATATCGAACTCGAACTCGTCAATGACGACAAGAACACGCACTGCGCGCTCCTGCCGAGCAATGGCGACCGGAAGTTCATCTGGCTGGTGAACCATTCGCGAGGACGGGCGCACCTCAACCTCGACGGGCCGGGCTACTACTGGTTCAGCTCGCCCACCGGCAATGACGAGGGCCGAGGACTGACCGGGGCCATCGTCGTCATGGGGGACGTTCCGCCGGAGGCTCGCCTCGACCGTCCCGAACAGCCGCGGCCGTAGGTAAGGAGGAGGCAATGACCGTTCAGTACGTGGACGCGGGTGAGGCCGTCGACCAGGGAGTCCTGAACTACAAGACCCCTGGAGGAGATGTCGCGCCGCCGGTGGTAGCCGGCGTCAACTACGAGCGCATCCTCAATGCCCGCGAGGAGCCCCAGAACTGGCTCACCTACTACGGCGCCTACAACGGGCAGCGGTACAGCCCGCTGGACCAGGTCAACACGGAGAACGTCAAGCACCTCGTCCCCGCATGGGTCTTCCAGGCCGGCACGACCGGCCTGATCGCGGGCGCGTCGACCTACTCGTTCGAGGCCGCCCCGATCGTCGTCGACGGGGTCATGTTCCTCTCCGGCTGGGACGGCTGGGTCTGGGCCCTCAACGCGAAGACGGGTGTGGAGATCTGGCGGTACAAGCATGCGGTCCCCTTCGACGTGTCCCTGTGCTGCGGAAACGTGAACCGTGGGGTCGCCGTGGCTCAGGGGAAGGTCTTCTTCGTCACGGCGAATGCTCGTGTGCTCGCGCTCGACGCCACCACCGGCAAGCGGGTCTGGGACAAGACCTACGGAGACGTCCGGGCCGGGGAGAGCGCCACGCTCGCCCCGCTGGTCGTGAAGAACATGGTCATCGTCGGGAGTTCCGGCGGCGAGTTCGGCGTACGCGGTCACCTCGACGCGTTCGACCTCGAGACCGGCGAGCACCAGTGGCGCTGCTACACGGTGCCGAAGCCCGGGGAGCCCGGATCGGAGACCTGGCCCGCCGACGGCGAGGCCTGGGCACGGGGAGGAGCGAACCCCTGGATCACCGGCACCTTCGACCCGGAGACGAACCTGCTGTACATCGGCACCGGCAACCCGGCGCCCGACTTCGACGGAGAGGTCCGCCAGGGCGACAACCTCTTCACCGACAGCATCGTCGCCGTCGACGTGGACAGCGGTCAGATCCGCTGGCACTACCAGTGCACCCCGCACGACGTGTGGGACTACGACAGCATCGCCGAGTGCATCCTGTTCGAGCAGGACGGGCGCAAACTACTCGGACACTTCGACAAGAACGGCTACTTCTTCGTCCTTGACCGCACGAACGGCGAGAGGGTCCAGATCACCCCCTTCGTGGACCGCATCACCTGGGGAGCGATCACGCGGGACGGCCAGGTGACGGCCAAGGTGTACCCGGACAAGGAGGGGGAACCGGTCCACTTCTACCCGGGTCCGGCCGGCGCCAAGGAATGGACCCACGCGGCCTACAGCCCGAAGACCGGGCTCTTCTACGTCCCGGTCCAGGACACCGGCGCCACGGCCACCCGGCGGCGCCGGGAGTTCAAGGAGAGCATTCCGTACTGGGGCGCGGGCGTTCAGGTGGACATCGAGGACATGGCGGGGTCCATCAGCGCGTTTGACGCGAGCGGCGAGGAGAAGTGGCGCTGCCGCAACGACCTCCCGATGTGCGCCTCGGTGCTGGCCACCGGCGGTGACCTGGTGTTCGCCGGCAAACCCTCCGGGGAGTTCATGGCGCTCGACGCCCGCACCGGAGAGACGCTGTGGCAGTTCCAGTGCGGAAGCGGCCACCACAGCAGCCCGACCACCTACATGGTCGACGGCAGGCAGTACATCGCCGTGCCGGTCGGCTGGGGCGGATGGGCCGAGGGGTTCCTCCCCGGCATGCTCGGCGCGGGGCACGGAAGCGCCCTGCTCACCTTCGCCCTCCCGGAATCGTCGTAGCGCGTGACGACCCGACCGGAGCCGAGCCTGCCGCAGTTCCGGCAGGCGGGCAGAGAGGAGGTGAATCCATGGAGTCCCAGCTCGTTGTGTGGGAGACGCCCGAGTTCGACGAGATCGCGGTCGCGGCCGAGGTGACCATGTACGTCGCTCGGCTGGAGGAGTAGAGGACCAGCGGACGTGGGACGGCGCCGGACCTGGTCCGGCGCCTCCGACGGCTCGAGACGGCCACGGGCTGCCGGGCCGGCGACGGACCCGGATCTTCGATGAACGGTTCGACGAACGGAGTGCCGGCGTGTTGCTGCGCGTGCTGGGTTCGGCGGCGGGGGGCGGCTCCCCGCAGTGGAACTGCGGCTGCCCGGTGTGCGCCGCGGTCCGCTCCCGGGCCGGCATCCCGCGCACCCAGTCGTCGGTCGCGGTCAGCGCCGACCGCCGCCGGTGGTTCCTCATCAACGCCTCGCCCGACGTCCGCACCCAGATCGAGGCCTTCCCCGGTCTGCACCCGCGCGACGACCGGGCGACACCGCTGGAGGCGGTACTGCTCACCGACGCCGAGCTGGACCACACGCTGGGCCTGCTTCTGCTGCGCGAGGCCCGCGCCCTGCGGCTGTACGCCACGCCGGCGGTGCGCGAGACCCTGTGCACCGGCTCGGGGATTCTGCGCACGCTCGAGCGCTACTGCCCGGTCGAGTGGCGGGCGGTGACCCCCGGCGCCGGCCTCGCCCTGGCGGACGGGCTGTCCTGCCGGGCGTTCGACGTGCCCACCAGCAAGCGCGACCGGTTCGGAGCCGGGGTGGGCCACGGCCGTGTCGTGGGCTACCGGCTGACCGACGAGCGCAGCGGGGGGACGCTGGTGTACCTGCCGGGGGTGCAGTCACTGACGCCGGAGCTGCGCGCGGAGATCAAGGGCTGCGCATGCCTGCTGATCGACGGGACCTGCTGGCGCGACGACGAACTCGTACGGCTCGGCCTGGCCGGCAGGACGTCCCGGGAGATGGGCCACCTGCCCATCGGCGGCCCGGACGGCAGCCTGGCGCAGCTCCCGTCGCTGGGCATGGGGCGGACGGTCTTCGTGCACATGAACAACACCAACCCGGTCCTCCTGGAGGACACACCCGAGCGGCGTACCGTGGAGGAGAGCGGCATGGAAGTGGCCATGGACGGCCTCGAGGTCCAGGTGTAGAGCCGTGACGACAACGACGACGACAACCACGGGAACCGGAGCCGACGGCTTCGTCGAGGCGCTGCGGGCCCACTCGCGGCGGTACCACGACCAGCACCCGTTCCACGTCCGGATGAACGCCGGCCGGCTGAGCCGCCGGCAGCTCCGGGGCTGGGTGGCCAACCGCTTCTACTACCAGGAGAACATCCCCCGCAAGGACGCCGCGATCCTTTCCAACTGCCCCGACCTGGAGGTCCGCCGCCGCTGGATCCGGCGGATCGTCGACCACGACGGCACCGCCGCCGGCGAGGGCGGCGTCGAGGCGTGGCTGCGCCTCGGCGAGGCCACCGGGCTGACCCGCGAGGAGGTCCGGGACCACCGGCATCTGGTACCCGGGGTGCGGTTCGCCGTCGACGCCTACGTGAACTTCGCCCGGACCCGCCCGTGGGTGGAGGCGGTGGCGTCCTCGCTCACCGAGCTGTTCGCGCCCGACCTGATGGCGGCGCGGCTGGCCGCGTTCGAGCGGTGGTACCCGTGGATCGACCCCAAGGGCCTCGCCTACTTCCGCGCCCGCCTGGAGCAGGCCCCCCGCGACTGCGAGCACGCCCTCGAGGTGGTCACCGCGCACTGCCTCTCCGCCGAGTCCCAGGCGCGCGCCGTAGACGCACTGTCGTTCAAGTGCGACGTCCTGTGGAGTCTGATGGACGCCATCGACCAGGCCTATCCGGAGTGACCACCATGGACCCGACCCACACCGGAACGCCCCGGACCGCAATGTCCCGGACCGGAAACAGGACCCGACCCGGCGTCGGGGTGTCCTCCTCGGACCGGCCCCGGCTGGCGCGCCATGTCCGGCTGACCTTCTGCCGGACCAGGCAGCGTCAGGTCCTGCAGCTCCCCGAGACGGTGGTGGTGCTGAACGGCAGCGGCGCGGACATCCTCCAGCTGTGCGACGGGCGGCACACCGTGGCCGAGATCGTGTCCGAGCTGGGCGCGCGCTACCAGACCGTCCCCGACGAAGAGGTGCGGCAGTTCCTGACCCGGCTCGTCGCCCGGCGCTGGGTGGAGTTCGACGATGGATAGCCCGTTCGGACTGCTCGCCGAGCTCACCTACCGCTGCCCGCTGGCCTGCCCGTACTGCTCCAACCCGCTGAACATGGCCGGCTACCAGGACGAGCTGTCCACCGGCGAGTGGCGGCGGGTTCTGGCCGAGGCCGGCGACCTGGGGATTCTGCAGTGCCACCTGTCCGGCGGGGAACCGCTGCTGCGGCGCGACCTGATGGAGATCGTGGCGGACGCCCACGGCCTGGGCCTCTACACCAACCTCATCACCAGCGCCCTCGGGCTCTCGCGTCCGAGGGCCGAGCAGCTGCGGGCCGCCGGCCTGGACCACGTGCAGATCAGCATCCAGGCCGATGAGCGGACCGTGTCCGACCGGATCGCCGGAACCCCGTCCTTCGAACGCAAGATCGAGGCGATGGGTGTGGTCAAGGAGCTGGGCTGGCCGCTCACCGTGAACGTGGTGCTGCACCGGTACAACATCGACCGCGTCGCCGAGGTACTCGCTCTGGCCGAGGAGGTGGGCGCCGACCGGCTGGAGCTGGCCAACACCCAGTACTACGGCTGGGCCTGGCGAAACCGCGACGCGCTGCTGCCGAGCCGGGCCCAGCTCGAGGCGGCCGAGGCCGTCGTACGGGCCGCCCGCGAGCGGTTGCGGGACCGCATGGACGTCATCTACATCATCCCCGACTACTACAGCCGCTACCCGAAGCCCTGCATGGGCGGCTGGGCCTCCCGGCAGCTGACCGTGACGCCGAACGGTGACGTCCTGCCCTGCCCGGCCGCCCAGTCCCTGCCGTTGCCGCGGGCCAGCGTGCGGGAGGACTCCCTGGAGCGGATCTGGGCCGAGTCCCCGGTGATGACCGCGTTCCGGGGGACCGACTGGATGCCGGAGCCCTGCCGGAGCTGCCCCCGGCGGGAGGTGGACTTCGGCGGGTGCCGCTGCCAGGCGTTCCTGCTCACGGGCGACGCCGCCCGCACCGACCCGGTCTGCCACCTCTCGCCCGACCACGATCTGGTCGCCCGGGCGGTCGAGGCCGCCAACGTCGACTCGCGGGCCGGCGGTCCTCCGCTGATCCCCCGCCCGCACCAGGTTCGCCCGCACCGGGTTCGCCGACCGGGTGGAGCGGGCCGGTCCGTTCCCGGGGGCGAGTGAGCGGGCCGGGGCCCTGCCCTAGCCGCCGAACACCAGCGGCAGCGCCACGGCGGCGATGATCAGGCTGACCCCGCTCAGCAGGTCCGCGCGGATCCGGACGAGGCTCGCCGCGGCCCGCCCGAGCCGCAGCCCGACCAGCGACATCACCGCCGTCATGGCGCCGAAGAGGGCGGCCGAGAACCAGGGCGAGAGCCCGAGCATCCCCAGGCTCGCCCCGGCGACCAGGTTGTCCAGGCTCAGCGTCAACGGGATGCCGAACAGCGCCCACGGGTGGTCCAACTCGTCCGGCTCGGGATTCCGAAGGGCCGAGATGACGAGGTAGAGACCGTATGCGCCGAGCGCGGCCGCGCCCACCAGATCGGCGATACCCCCGACGGCCTCCCCGATCCGGCGACCGATCAGCAGCCCGACCAGGGGCATCACCGCGTCCCACAGCCCAAAAGTCAGCGCGACCTGCATCGCGCGCTTCAGTCCGAATGGGACGGTGCCGAGCGCGATCGACACCCGGAAATTGTCCAGACTGAGTACAAAACCCAGGACCAGTATTTCCCAGATCATGGCGACGTCACTGCCCGATGACGACCGGCACCGGCAGGAACGACTTTACCTCGGCTAGCATTCGCCATAGTTGGATATCTTATCCCGGATGATCCGCGGAATAAACCCGACAAGTCGATTTCCGGCGGATTCTCGACATCTACTCACCCGACGGTGGCCCGTTCCCGGAAACACTCCCGCATCGACGGAAATCCGCCGGAGTCAGGAGTCGACTCCCGGACGATCCGGCGATCCGGCGGTCCGGACAGTGGGATCGCGGAATTTCACCATTGTCGTTCGTCTTTTCAACATTCGGTACCGAGGGTCAGCCGACCCGCGCGGCGAACGCCTCGTAGGCCCGGTCGTCGAAGAGGACGAACCTGACCTCCTCGACGTCGGTTCCGGTCCGTCCGACGGTCTCCACCGCGATGCGGGCCGCGTCGGTCACCGGCCAGCGGTAGACGCCGGTGGAGATCGCCGGGAAGGCGACCGTCCGTGCTCCGAGCCCGTCGGCGACGCGGAGGGACTCGCGGTAGCAGGAGGCGAGCAGGTGTGAGCGGTCCTCGGTGCGGCTGTGGACGGGGCCGACGGTGTGAATCACCCAGAGGGCGTCCAGCTCGCCGGCCGCCGTGGCGACCGCCTGGCCGGTGGGCAGACCGCTGCTGATGGGGGTCCCCCCTACTCGAACGGAGTTGAGAGCTTGGGGGAGGGAGGCGCGCAGGGCGCGGCACTCCGCGAGGATCACGGGGCCGCCGCGGCGGTGGATGGCGCCGTCGACGCCTCCGCCGCCGAGGAGGGAGGAGTTGGCGGCGTTGACGATCGCGTCGGCGCGCTGCCGGGTGATGTCGCCCTGGACGAGGGTGATGAGGGTGGTCATGTCCGCCGCAGCCTCCTCCAGACGGCCTTCGCCGCGTTGTGCCCCGACATGCCGTGCACTCCGGGGCCCGGCGGGGTGGCCGAGGAGCAGATGAAGACGGCCGGGTGCGGGGTGGTGTACGGGAAGAGGGACGGTTTGGGGCGCAGCAGGAGCTGGAGTCCGGAGGTCGCGCCGGAGGCGATGTCGCCGCCGACGTAGTTGGCGTTGTCGGCGGCGATCTCGGGCGGGCCGGCGGTGGCGCGGGCGAGGACGCGGTCGCGGAAGCCCGGGGCGAAGCGTTCCAGCTGGCGTTCCACGGCGTCGGTGAGGTCCCCGGTCCAGCCGTTGGGGACGTGGCCGTACACCCAGAAGACCTGCTTGCCGGCCGGGGCGCGGGTGGGGTCGGCGACGCCGGGCTGGACCGTGATGAGGAAGGGCCGGTCGGGTGCGCGGCCCTCGCGGGAGGCGGCGCGCAGCGCGGTGCCGATCTCGGCGCTGTCCGCGCCGATCTGCACGGTGCCGGCGACGCGGGGTTCCTTCGCGGTCCACGGGACCGGGCCGTCCAGCGCGTAGTCGAGCTTGAAGACGCCGGGACCGTACCGGTAGCCCTTGTAGTACCGGCCGAGGCCGGCGATGCGGGCCAGGGCGGTGGGCGAGGTGTCGAAGACGTATGCCCGCGCGGGCGGCAGGTCGTCCAGGCGCTTGACCTCGTAGTCGGTGTGCAGGGCGCCGCCGAGGTCCTTCAGGTACGCGGCGAGGGCGTCGGAGATCGTCTGGGAGCCGCCGCGGGCGACCGGCCAGCCGCGGGCGTGCGCGGCCAGCGCGAAGACCAGGCCGATCGCGCCGGTGGCGAAGCCGCCGAGGGGGGACATGACGTGGGCGACGAGGCCGGCGAAGAGGGTCCTGGCGCGCTCGTCGCGGAAGCGGCGCATCAGCCAGGTGGACGGGGGCAGGCCGACCAGGCCGAAGCGGGCGAGGGTGACCGAGTCGCGCGGGAGCGCGGTCGAGGGCAGCGACATGAAGTCGCGGACCAGGGTGTCCCACCTGGGCAGGAACGGCTCGACCAGCCTGCGGTACGCCCCCGCGTCGCGCGGTCCGAAGGAGGCGGCCGTCTCGGCGACCGACCGGGACAGCACGGCCGCGGTGCCGTCCGGGAAGGGGTGGGCCATGGGCAGCTCGGCGTGCAGCCACTGAAGGCCGTAGCGCTCCAGGGGCAGGGCGCGGAACGCGGGCGAGTTGATGCCGAGGGGGTGCGCGGCGGAGCACGGGTCGTGCCGGAAGCCGGGCAGGGTGAGCTCCTCGGTGCGGGCGCCGCCGCCGATGGTGTCGCGCGCCTCGAACACGGCCACGGAGAAGCCGCGGCGGGCGAGCTCCACGGCAGCCGTCAGTCCGTTCGGCCCCGCACCCACCACAACCGCATCGAGCATCGACGGCACCTTCGGACCCCCTCGTCAGCCGATGGCCACTCAGGGTCAGGATATGCCGGGGACCGACACACCGGGGGCCGGGCGGCGGGGCTCAGGGCGGCCGGGGCGGGCGACCGGGGTCCTGGCGCCGAGGGGCGGGGGCCGGCGCCCAGGGGGCTCAGGACGACCGCGGGCCTGGCGCCGAGGGCGGGGCCGGTGCCCAAGGGGGGTTCAGGGGGGCGGACGCCGACCCAGGAATCAGGCATTCTGCGCGAAGGAGACCGGGCCGGAAGCGCCGGGCGGGAGCCAGGCCGGAGGTATCAGCGTCCTGGGCGTCGGCGTCCTGGCACCGGCCCCCTGGCGCCGGGGCCAGGCGGCCGATGCCGCGTGGCTGCGGGGGCGCGGAGCCAGGGGCGGAGGGCGTCGCCGGGAAGGCCGGCTCAGGGTGCCGGGGCCGGATGTCACGCTCCAGGGTGGGAGGCGCGGTCCTCCGGGCCGGACAGCAGTCCGGTCACCCGCCGTGCCGTCGCCGCGTCCCGTGCCGTCGTGAACGGCAGGGGGTTGTTGCCCGTGATGCGGAACGGGCCGCCGGCCAGGGTCAGGTGGGCGCCGCCGGCCTCCTCGACCAGCAGCAGGCCCGCCGCATGGTCCCAGGCCGCTTCCCAGGAGAAGGCCGTGGCGTCCAGCCGGCCGCGGGCGACGGCGAGATACTCGAGGCCCGCCGAGCCGCAGGCGCGCGGTGCGACGCCGTCCGTCCAGAGGCCGAGCAGGGCGTGCTTCTGCTCGTCGGTCGTGTAGTCCGGGTGGGACGTGGCGACTTCGAGGGGCCGGCCCGGCTCGGGAGCGCCGGAGCGCAGGGACGCACCGTCGAGGAAGGCGCCCTGACCTCGTACCGCCGTGGCGAGTTGGTCGCGTGCCGGTGCGTACGTCCAGGAGGCCAGTACGACTCCCCGGTGGGCGAGCGCGACCAGGGTGCAGAAGCCGGGATCGCCGTGCACGAACTGCCGTGTGCCGTCCACGGGGTCGACGATCCAGACGGGGGCGTCGCCCCGTAGCGCCTCGTAGACCACCGGATTGTCGTGCACCGCCTCCTCGCCGACCACGACGGAGCCGGGCAGCAGGGCGCCGAGGGCGTCCGTGAGGTACAGCTCGGCCAGCCGGTCGGCGTCCGTCACCAGGTCGTGCGGTCCGGACTTCCGGTCCACCTCGTGCTCCGCCAGTCTGCGGAAACGAGGCATGATCTCGGCCGCGGCCGCCTTGCGGACCGCCTCCTCCACGTCGGCCGAGTGACGTGCGACAAACTCTCCGACAAGTGCTTCGCTCAGGGGGGACTCCCAGGTGTCCATCTCTTCGATCATGCCTCCATGAGAACATGCCGCACTGACATTCCACTCCGGGCCGGTGCACTCCGGGTGGAATCGGCGTGAACAGACCTCAGGCGCAGAAGGCGCAGAAGACGTAGAGGGCACAGAAGACGCGGAAGGCACAGAGCACGTCACCGGCCGACCGCGTACCCCTGCATCCCCCGCGGGTTCGCGGCCGCCGACAGGATGCCCGTCCGCGGGTCCCGGGCGACCGCACAGAGGCGGCCCTCGGACCACGGGTGGCCGACGGTCACGGCGTGGCCGCGGCGCCGCAGCTCCTGGACGACCTCCGCGTCCATGCGGGACTCCACGGTGACGCTCCCCGGGCGCATCCCGCGCGGGTAGAAGGAGCCGGGGAAGCTGTCGTTGTGCCAGCTGGGAGCGTCGATGGCGCCCTGGAGGTCCAGGCCGCCGCGGACGCCGGCGCGCAGGGCGACCGCGAGGAAGAAGTGCAGCTGCCACTGGTCCTGCTGGTCCCCTCCGGGCGTGCCGAACGCCATGACGGGCACCCCGTCGCGCAGCGCGATCGAGGGGGTGAGGGTGGTGCGCGGGCGGCGGCCCGGTGTGAGTGAGTTGGGCAGGCCCTCCTCCAGCCAGGTCATCTGCAGCCGGGTACCGAGCGGGAAGCCCAGTTCGGGCACGACCGGGTTGGACTGCAGCCAGCCGCCGCTGGGGGTGGCGGCGACCATGTTGCCCCAGCGGTCGACGACGTCGATGTGGCAGGTGTCCCCGCGCGTGCCGCCGTCGGCGGCCACCTCGGGTTCGCCCGGCACCGGGGACGCAGGACTCTTGGCGACCGTCGGTTCGCCGATGCCCGGCAGCCCGTACTCCCCCTCGTCGGTGGCCATCGCGTGCGCGTGCGTGCTCAGCCGGGGGACGCGCCCGCCGGGGCTGCCGGGCCGCAGCTCGTACGAGGCCTCCTCCCCGACCAGCTTGCGCCGCCCGGCGTTGTACTCGGCCGACAGCAGCTCGGCCAGCGGCACCTCGGCGGCGTCCCCGTACCAGGCCTCCCGGTCGGCCATGGCGAGCTTGCAGCCCTCGATCAGCAGGTGGACATAGTCGGCGGAGCCGTACGGGGGCAGCTCGGGCGGGAGCAGGGCGAGCTGCTGCAGCAGCACCGGTCCCTGGCTCCAGGGGCCGGCCTTGCACACGGTCCAGCCCTCCCAGTCGTACGTCACCGGGGTCTCGTAGGTCGCGGACCAGGCGGCGAGGTCGGCGGCGATGAGGGTGCCGGTGTGCCGTTCGCCGCTGGTGTCCAGCGTGGGCCGCCCGGCCTGCCGGACCAGCGCCTCGGCGATGAAACCGGTACTCCACACCTCCCGCGCGGCCTCGATCCGCGCCTCCCGGTCCCCCGTACCCGCGGTCTCGGCGAGCAGCCGCTTCCAGGTGGCGGCGAGCGCGGGGTTGCGCAGCAGCGCGCCGGGGCGGGGCGAGTGTCCGCCGGGCAGGTAGACCTCGGCGGACGAGGGCCACTCGGTCTCGAACAGCCTCCGCACGGTCTCGACGGTCTCGCCGACGCGTTCCACGGGCGCGTGCCCGTGCTCGGCGTACCCGATGGCGTACTTCAGGACGTCGGCGAGGGACTTCGTGCCGTGGTCGCGCAGCAGGACCATCCACGCGTCGAACGCGCCCGGCACCGCGGCGGCCAGCGGTCCGGTGCCGGGCACCAGCTCCAGCCCGAGCGCCCGGTAGTGCGCGACCGTCGCCCCGGCCGGTGCGACGCCCTGCCCGCACAGCACCCGCACCTCGCCGCCCGCGGGAGCGACCAGGATCGGCACCTCCCCGGCGGGCCCGTTCAGGTGCGGCTCCACGACGTGCAGCACGAAGGCCCCGGCCACGGCCGCGTCGTAGGCGTTGCCGCCGTCCTCCAGCACCGCCATCGCGGACTGCGAGGCCAGCCAGTGGGTGGAGGACACCATGCCGAAGGTGCCCTGGAGGGTGGGTCGCGTGGTGAACCGCATCTCTCACCTCGGTATGTGCGCGTGCCGACGGCCTCGCCGATCCTCCCCACCTGCGCTGGGGAGAATCCGGGGAGTTTCAGCTTGACTTCGCTCGACCTGGATCAGGCAGCAGGCTACCGATCTGATGTGCTCTCACCCCAGCGCCCTACCGGCCGATGCCCCCCACCAAGCGCTTGACTAGCCGCACCACCCGACGGGGCGCGATCTCCCGGGGAGACTCACGACACCCATCCTGCTGAAAGCGTGAGCACCCGGCAGGTGAATGCCACTCACGCGCTCAGATGAGCGGCATATGAACACTGGAGGCCGGGATGCTCCCGCCTTCGCCGAAGTGATGTCCCGACTGCGCGTTCCCTCCTCCGAGGACGACCTCGGACCAGGCCGGACGTGGTCCACGGGTGCGCCGTCACATCCACCGGAAAACAGTATCCATGGACATGGTAGCCATGTACCTTATTCGGCATGAGCGAGAGTTCACTGGGCCCCGCTCCCGGCTTCCTGGTATGGCGGCTCGCCAACAAGTGGCGCGTCGCGGTCGATCGCGCGGTGGCTCCGCTGGGCCTCACCCACGCGCAGTACTCACTGGTCGCGTCGCTGCACGGCATGCAGCGCGCCGGTGAACGGCCCAGCCAGCGCCGACTCGCCGACCACACCGGCCTGGAGGCGCTGTACGTCTCGAAGCTGGCGCGCGCGCTGGAGTCGGCCGGCCTGGTCGAGCGCACCCGCGATCCCCGCGACCCGCGCGCCGTACAGCTCGCCCTCACCGAGCAGGGCCAGACCGTCACGCGGCAGGCCATCGCGGTGGTCCAGGAACTGCTTCAGCAGTTGCTGGAGCCACTCGGCGGCCTCGATGCCCCGCGGACGCGCGCGTTCACCGACGAGCTGACGACCCTGCTCGACACACCTCTCGCTCCATCCGTACTGAACGACGAGAGCACCCAGGGGACGACACCTTGACCACCACTGCATCCACCACCACCGCACCCGTCGCCGACGCCCGCGCCCTCGGCCTGGCCCACTACGCTGCCCGCGGCGTCCTGGAGCACGTCCTGGCCCGGCACGGCACCACGTTCCAGCAGCAGATCGCCCTGCGCGCCGCCGTCACCGCCGGCGCCCCGCAGACGCCGGACGATCTCGTCACCCAGGTCCGGGGCTCCCTCAAGGCCGATCCGGCCGACATCCGCGCCACTCTCGACGAGCTGCTGGCCAAGCAATTGCTCGTCGCGGACGGCGCGCACCTTCGTCCCACGGACGCAGGGCGCGAGCTGGTCGCCGCCGTCGGCGCGGAGACCGCCCCCATCACCGCCCGCATCTGGGGCGGGATACCCGCCGAGGACCTGGCCGCCGCCGGTCGCGTCCTCGCCCTGGTCACCGAGCGCGCCAACGCGGAACTCTCGGCACTGACCACCTGACCGCCCGACCGCCCGACCATCCGACCGGCTGATCGGATCGCGTACCTGGTCGCGGTGGACGTCGCGGTCGCAGCCACGGTCGGTGAACAGCGAATCCGGCTTGCGGCGGAGCCGTCCGACCCGGCCGCGGACCGGCGGAACCGCGTCGAGCAGGGCAGCAACTGGATGCCGTCGTTGCGGTTGCCACCGCTCAGCAGGACCGCGACCGGGAAGGGGCCCTGCCCGCCGGTGAGCAGGTCGCGTTCCGAGCCGGCCCAGCCCCGGTCGGCCGGCCCCGCCACAAGCCGGACGGCGGCACTTCGGGCATCACACCCCGTGGAGTCCGAGGTCGTACACGTCGCCGGAGAACCGGCGAGCCCTCCGGGTCACAGCGACGCGTTCACGGATGGACCCGGCTGCTGCTCCTGCTGCCCGTGCTGAGCGGCGACAGCCTTCAGATCGCACCACACGGTCTTGCTGCCGGACCCCTGGGTCACGCCCCACCGCAGGGTCAGCGCGTCGAGCAGCGCGAGCCCCCGGCCCGACTCGGCGTCGGCGGTGACCGCCTCGCACAGGACGGGCAGGGCACGCGGGTCGGGGTCGGTGACCTCCAGCCGCGTACGAGCCCCGTCGCACACGACGCGGACGGTGAGGGGAACGCCCTCGCCGAGGTGGCGGACCACGTTGGTGACGAGTTCGCTCGCGCAGAGCTGCAGGTCTGCGCACGGGGCGCCCATGTAGTCACGGAGCGCGCGGCGCACACCGGACACGGCGGCCCGGGTGGCGAGCAACTCCAGTGTCAAGGGCGGTCGCATCACTCGGCTCCCTTGCGCAGGGCGGCGGTCAGGGCCTGGGCGGTGAGCATGTTGCAGTTGCCGAGCGCGATCAGCAGCCGGGTCGGGCAGCGGGCGGCGAAGGTCGGCAGGTCGACGCCGAGGGACGGGAGCGTGATGCCGTGCGCGGCGAGCGCGGCCCGCAGCTCCTCGACGCAGGCGTCGGCTTCGGAGGGGTCGTACATGGGCGAGTTCACACCTTCCAGTGCTCTGTGTGACGAATCGCTCACACAATGACGCGGAGCTGCCTAGCGTGGAAGAGGTTCAGAACCCCGGCTCTGAACTGCACGTATGTGCCGCGCAGTTGGTACGGACGCGGGAAATGCCGGGCAGCGGGCGGTAACGGCACCGAGGACGGTGAACGATGGGGCAACGCAAGGACATCGACGGCTCGACGGGCGTCCCGACCTTCTACGGCAGCGAGTTGCGGTGGAAACGGGAGGAGGCCGGGCTCACCCTCCAGCAGCTGGTCGAGGGCAGCTTCTACGGACCGAGTCACCTCAGCGAGATCGAACGCGGCACGCGCCGCATGCCGGCGGAGCTGGCCGCGCACGTGGACAAGATGCTGGGCACGGACGGCTTCTTCAAGCGCCGCTGCGAGGACGTACGGAGGGCGAAACGACGGGGATGCGCAAGCTACTTCGAGCGCGTACTGGAGGCCGAGAAGCACGCGGAGACCATCGAGGAGTGGTGTCCGACTCTGATCCCGGGCCTGCTCCAGACGAATGCCTACGCGCGAGCCGTGGTGCGGGCGGCGCATCCGCTGGCCCCGGACGACGAGGTGGAGGAGAAGGTCACCGCCCGGCTGGCACGGGCCCGCCTCTTCGAGGACGACCACAAGACCCCGGAGTACTGGGCCATCCTGCCCGAGTCACTGCTGCGACAGCCGGTCCTTCCCCCGGGACAGATGGCCGACCAGCTTGAACACATCGCGGCCCTGGCGCACCGCCGCCGGATCGTTCCCCAGATCCTTCCGTGGAACTGTGGCCCGCACCCCTGATGCTGGGTACGGCCATGGTCATGACCTTCCCCGACGCCCCGCCCCTGGTCTACACGGAGGCACAGTACAGCGGAGACACCATCGACGATCCGGCCCTCGTGAAGCAGTACCGCAAGGCATACGATCGGCTCAGGGCCGCCGCACTGCCACCGGAGGCGTCCCTCGCCCTGATCGAGGAAGCGGCTGAGGAATACCGAAATGGCAAACTACGCGATTGACTTGAACAACGCTGTCTGGCGCAAGAGCAGCTACAGCAACGGCGACGGCGGCAACTGCGTGGAGGTCGCCGAAGCCTTCCCCGACGTGACCGCGTGGCGCAAGAGCACGTACAGCAACGGGGACGGCGGCGACTGCGTCGAGGTCTGCGACGCGCACCCCGGCGTCGTTCCCGTCCGCGACTCCAAGGTCCCCCACGGTCCGGTCCTCACCGTTCCGGCCCTGGCGTGGACCGCCTTCGTCACCTTCCTCAAGGACTAGGAACAGGCCGCGTCGGCGCCCAGCTCCGCCAGGACATAAACGGCAAATGGCATGTCAGAAGCGGGTTGCCGTGACCGGGTGGGCACGGAGCGAAGTATCGCTTCCGCCCCACCCGCAGTCGTGTGACACTGGGGGCCCGTCCGCGATGTGGACTCGTTCCGCACCGCGTCCGTCCCCACACGAGAAGTGCGCCGTGCGTGAACTTCCTCTGCCCCTCGCGCTCACCGCGCGTCTGAGTCCGGTCGTCGTGCTCGCCTGTGCGGGCTGGGCGTTGACGTCCGGGCCGTTCGCCGCCTCGTCGGCCGACGGCGAAAAGACCGCCCAGCAGCAGACCCGTGACACCGACGGCCAGTCGTCCCCCGAGCCGTCCGCCCCTTCCTCGACCGCGGCCTCGAAGACGTACGCGTCCGCGCCGGTGCCGTGCACCAGCATCTCCGCGAAGACGATCACCTCCCTGGTGCCGGGCGCCAAGACGGCGGGCAAGGAGATCCCCTCGACGGACGCCACCCTGCGCCGCACCTGCTCCTGGAACGCGCTCAAGGGCTACGACTACCGCTGGCTGGACGTGTCCTTCGAGATCATGGCCTCGGACGACGCCGCGCAGAAGTCGTACCAGCAGCGGACCTCCGACAAGAGCGGCGGCGGCGCGGTGCCCGGCCTCGGCGACGAGGCCTACTCCGTGGTGAACCTCACCACCGACAACAAGCAGGAGACCCGCGAGGGTGCCGTGATCGCCCGCGCCGCCAACGCGATCGTGGCCGTCACGTACAACGGCAGCGACTTCGAGACGAAGAAGGCGCCCAGTACGGACGAGATCAACAAGGGCGCCATCAAGGCCGCCAAGGAGGCGGCGGCAGCCCTGGAGGACGGCCGGAAGAGCTGACCGTCCCCCCGGCGACGGGACGTACGGCGCGTCAGGCGGTGGACCGTCGGCGCGCGTGCGCCGCCATCAGCAGCAGGTACAGCACCATCGACGTGCCCAGGCCCACCGCCCAGCCGTAGTCGGCGAGGGACCTCAGGGACGGGATGGGGCGACCGTCGATCAGCGGATGGAAGTCCGCGCCGCCGATGGCCAGCACGCCGCCCACCACGAAGGCCACGACCGCCCGCCAGTTCCAGCCACCCGCGTACCAGTAGCGTCCGCCCGTGCGGTACAGATCGACCAGGTCCAGCCGGGAGCGCCTGAGGATCCAGTAGTCGGCGATGAGGATGCCGGCGACCGTCCCGAGCAGCCCGCCGACCAGACCGAGCCAGGTGAAGATGTAGCCCTGCGGGTCGGCGTACAGCTTCCACGGGAACATCATCACGGCGAGCACCGCGGTGATGAGGGCGCCGGTGCGGAAACTGACCTTGCGCGGCGCGACGTTGGAGAAGTCGAAGGCCGGGGAGACCATGTTGGCCGCGATGTTGACCGACAGGGTCGCCACCAGCACGGTCACCAGCGCGAACAGCAGGCCCACCACGTTGTCCGTTTTCGCCGCCAACTGCACCGGGTCCCAAACCGGTTCGCCGTACACGGCCTGCGAGCCGGAGGTGACCAGCACCGACAGGAACGCGAACAGGGTCATGGTCGTGGGCAGGCCGAGCGCCTGGCCCCGGGTCTGCGCCTTCTGGCTCCTGCCGTAGCGGGTGAAGTCCGGGATGTTCAGGGACAGGGTCGACCAGAAGCCGATCATGCCCATCAGGGCAGGCGCGAACAGCTTCCAGAAGTCCGCTCCCCAGCCCAGTTTCGACGGCTGGTCGAAGAGCGGGCCGAGGCCGCCGGCCTTGCCGCTCATCCACCACAGCATCACGAAGGCGCCGACGAGCACGAACGGCGCCGCCCAGTTCTCGAAGCGGCGGATGGTCTCCATTCCCCGGTAGATGATCGCGACCTGGATCGCCCAGAAGATCGCGAACGACAGCCACATCGTCCAGGCGTGGCCGCCCACCTCGGCGGTGTCCGTCCAGCCGCTCCCGATCAGCTTCCCGGCGAGGAAATAGATCGCCTCGCCGCCGATCCAGGTCTGGATGCCGAACCAGCCGCACGCCACCAACGCCCGTACGAGAGCAGGCAGGTTGGCGCCGCGCAGCCCGAAGGAGGCGCGGGCGAAGACCGGGAAGGGAATGCCGTACTTGGGCCCCGCGTGGCCGGTGAGCAGCATCGGGGCGAGCACGATCACGTTGGCCAGGGCGATGGTGAACACCGCCTGTTTCCAGTCCATGCCGACGGCGATCAGACCGGAGGCCAGGGTCCAGGAGGCCGTGTTGTGGGCCATGCCGATCCACAGCGCGGAGAAGTTGTACGTGGTCCAGGTGCGCCGGGCGACCGGGACGGGCAGCAGGTCGGCGTTGGCGTAGCGGCCGGTGGGCGGCGGGGTGCCGGGGGCGATCTCCACGCGCCCGTCGGGGAGGGTGACCTGTGCGGACGGTGGTATGGCCGGAGGAGCGGTGTCGGTCATGGGCGGCCCAATCGGTGGGAAGAACAGCGCTCGGTGGATCAGGAGTTGACGGCCGGGATGACCTTCTGCCCGTACGCGTCGATCACGGCTTCCTGCGCGTCGTGCATGTCGTAGACGGCGAACTGGTCGACGCCCAGCTCGCGCAGCGCGTTCAGCTTCTCGATGTGCTTCTCGACCGGGCCGACGACGCAGAACCGGTCGACGATCTCGTCCGGCACGAACCGGGTGTCCGGGTTGCCGCTGCGCCCGTGGTGGGAGTAGTCGTAGCCCTGGCGGGCCTTGATGTAGTCGGTGAGTTCGTCGGGGACGGCGGCGGAGTGCTCGCCGTAGCGGGCGACCAGGTCGGCGACGTGGTTGCCGACCATGCCGCCGAACCACCGGCACTGCTCGCGGGCGTGGGCCAGCGCCTCGGGCGAGTCGTCCTCGGTGACGTATGCGGGCGCGGCGACGCAGACCGTCACCTCGGACGGGTCGCGCCCGGCCGCCGCCGCCGCGTCCTTGACGGCCCTGACCATGTACTCGGTCAGGTAGAGGTCGGCGAGCTGGAGGATGAAACCGTCGGCCTCCTCGCCGGTCATCCTCAGCGCCCTGGGGCCGTACGCGGCCATCCAGACGGGGAGTCGGGCGCCCGGTTTGATCCAGGGGAACCTCACCACCGTACCGCCGCCGAGGTCTGCCTCCTCTCCCCTGCCCAGCGCACGGATGACCTTCATGGCCTCGCTGATCCGGGCGAGGGTGTTCGGTTTGCGGCCGGCGACGCGCATCGCGGAGTCGCCGCGGCCGATGCCGCAGATGGTGCGGTTGCCGAACATGTCGTTGAGGGTGGCGAAGGTGGAGGCGGTGACCTCCCAGGTGCGGGTGCCCGGGTTGGTGACCATCGTGCCGACAGTCAACTTCCTTGTGTTCGACAGGATCTGACTGTAGATCACGAACGGCTCCTGCCAGAGCACGGCGGAGTCGAAGGTCCAGCCGTACCGGAAGCCGTTGCGCTCGGCCCGCTTCATCAGGCTGACGACGCGCGAGGCCGGCGGATCGGTCTGCAGGACGAGTCCGAAGTCCATGGGCGGCACTCCTAGTCGAGGTACTGGCAGGTGGAGCGCGGGGTGTAGACGCCGTGCCCGGAGCGTCCGGTGTACTCCCACTCGGTGATGACGGGTTCGCCGCGCGAGAGGACGGTCTCCACGCGGCCGGTGACGCGCTTGCCCTCGTACGCCGAGTAGTCGACGTTCATGTGGTGGGTCTCGGCGGAGATGACCTGTTCGGCGTGCGGGTCGTAGATGACGACGTCGGCGTCGGCGCCCGGCGCGATGGTGCCCTTCTTCGGGTACAGGCCGAACATCCGGGCCGGGGTGGCACAGGCGATCTCGATCCAGCGGCGGCGCGAGATGTGCCCGTCGACGACCGCCTGATGGAGGAGGTCCATACGGTTCTCCACGCCCGGCATTCCGTTCGGGATCTTGGAGAAGTCGCCGCGGCCGAGCTCCTTCTGGCCGGTGAAGCAGAAGGGGCAGTGGTCGGTGGAGACCACCTGGAGGTCGTTCGTCCTGAGCCCCTTCCACAGGGCCGCCTGGTGCTCCTTGGGGCGAAGGGGCGTCGAGCAGACGTACTTCGCGCCCTCGAAGCCGGGCTCGGCGAGGTTGTCGGTGGACAGGAACAGGTACTGCGGGCAGGTCTCGCCGAAGACGGGCAGTCCCTCGTCGCGGGCCCGGGCCAGTTCGGCGACCGCCTCCCGGGCCGAGACGTGCACGACGTACAGGGGCGCGCCCGCGACCTGGGCGAGCCGGATGGCGCGGTGGGTGGCCTCGGCCTCCAGCAGGGCCTTGCGGACCTCGCCGTGGTACCTCGGGTCGGTCTCGCCGCGGGCCAGCGCCTGCTCGACCAGGACGTCGATCGCGATGCCGTTCTCGGCGTGCATCATGATCAGCCCGCCGTTCTCGGCGGCGCGCTGCATGGCGCGCAGGATCTGCCCGTCGTCGGAGTAGAACACTCCCGGATACGCCATGAACTGCTTGAAGGAGGTCACGCCCTCCTCCACCAGCAGGTCCATCTCCTTCAGCGTCTCCTGGTTCACGTCGGAGACGATCATGTGGAAGGCGTAGTCGATCGCGCAGTTGCCCTCGGCCTTGGCGTGCCAGGCGTCCAGGCCCTCGCGCAGGGCGGAGCCGACGCTCTGGACGGCGAAGTCCACGATGGTGGTCGTGCCGCCCCAGGCGGCGGCCCGGGTGCCGGTCTCGAAGGTGTCCGAGGCGTAGGTGCCGCCGAAGGGCATCTCCATGTGCGTGTGGCCGTCGACCCCGCCTGGGATCACGTACTTGCCGGTGGCGTCGATGGTCCTCCCCCACCCTCCGGGCGGGGTTGCCCCCAGCTCGCTTCGCTCGGCGGTGAACGCCTCGGCGGCCGGGGTGCCGGAGGCGGCGAGGGCGGCGATGCGGCCGTCCTCGATCAGAACGTCGGCGTGGATCTCGTCGGCGGCGGTGATGACGAGGCCGCCGCGGATGACGGTGCGGCTCATGCTCCCTCTCCTTCCGGTCGGGCGTGCACGGTGGGGCGCGGATCGCGGGTCGGGGCGGTCGGCAGGCTCCTCGTCAGGGCGCGGTCAGCGGCGTGTACGTGCCCGGCGCGCGGTCGCGGTAGAACTGCCAGCGGTCGCGGACCTCGCGCAGCTTGGCCAGGTCCAGGTCGCGCACGACGAGTTCGGTCTCCTTGTCGCTCGCCGGTTCGCCGGCGAACTGTCCCTCGGGGTCCACGAAGTAGGAGGTGCCGTAGAAGTCGTTGTCGCCCAGTTCCTCGACGCCCACCCGGTTGATCGCGCCGACGAAGTACTCGTTGGCGACGGCCGCCGCCGGCTGCTCCAGCTGCCACAGGTAGCCGGACAGGCCGCGCGAGGTGGCCGACGGGTTGAAGACGATCTCGGCGCCCGCGAGTCCGAGGGCCCGCCAGCCCTCCGGGAAGTGCCGGTCGTAGCAGATGTAGACGCCGATCTTCCCCGCCTTGGTGTCGAAGACGGGCCAGCCGCTGTTGCCGGGCCGGAAGTAGAACTTCTCCCAGAAGCCCTTGACCTGCGGGATGTGGGTCTTGCGGTACTTGCCGAGGTAGGTGCCGTCGGCGTCGATCACGGCGGCGGTGTTGTAGAGGACGCCGGGCTGTTCCTCCTCGTACATCGGCAGCACGAGGACGATGCCCAGTTCCTTGGCGAGCCCCTGGAAGCGCCGGACGATCGGGCCCTCGGGGATCTGCTCGGCGTACTCGTAGAACGCGGGGTCCTGCACCTGGCAGAAGTACGGGCCGTAGAACAGCTCCTGGAAGCAGAGCACCCGGGCGCCTTGCGCGGCCGCGTCGCGGGCCGCCCGCTCGTGGACCTGGATCATGGATTCCTTGTCGCCGGTCCACGCGGTCTGGAAGAGGGCGGCACGGATCACCTTGCTCATCGGGACCTCCACTCGCTGGATGTGCGGCGAGCGTAGGAAGCCGGCGGGCCCGCTTCGAGGTGCACCGTGTCACGTCTGCGGGGGTGCGGCGTGCCACCGTGTCACCCCGGCTCTGCCCCATGGTCCACCACCGCTTTTCCGGCTGTTGCCGCCGTTGCCACCGTTGCCGTGTGTCACTCCTGTTGCGCGTCGTGCGCGAGGAGCGCGATGTGCACCGAGGCGGCCTGTTCGAAGTCGTCGAGGTCCACCCCGAGGCGCGCCTGTATGGCCTCCAGGCGGCGGTAGAGCGCGGGCCGGGAGACATGGTGCAGCTGGGCCGTGCGGGACTTGTTACGGCCGGTGGCGAGGTAGGTGCGCAGCACGGACAGCAGGTCGTCGCCGGACCGGCACAGCAGGCCGTCCAGCTCCCGCTCGGCGAAGGACTGCACGTGCGGGTCGTCGCGCAACAGCCGGATCAGGCCGCGCAGGTGCACGTCCTTCAGGCGTACGACGGCCGGGAGGTCGAGGGCGGCGGCGGAATCGGCCACGGCGTCGGCGACGTGCCGGGCCTCGCGCAGCCCGGCGGGCACCTCGTCCCACACGGGGCGGGCGTCCGCGGCGGCGACGACCGTGCGGTCGGCGCCCGGCCCGTCGCGCAGCCGGGCCGCGAAGTGTGTGGTGAGGGCGTCGGCGTCCTGGTCGCGGGCGAGGCTGAGCAGGACGGCGGTGGCGCCCTCCGCGAGCTCGGCCACGAGCCCGGGAAGGCCCAGCAGACGGAGCAGCCGGTCGAGTTCGGAGGGCCGGGCGCCGGGTACGGCCAGCGGTACGAAGGTGCGCCGGTTGACCGGGAGTCCGGCGGCCCGCGCTCGGGGCAGCAGCTGCCGGGCCGGTACGACGCCGCTGACAAGGTCGGTCAGCAGGCTCTGCGCGGACTGCTCCTCCCATGAGCGTGCCGCGTTGCCGCCGAGCATACGGTGCAGCACGAGGGCTTCGGCGGCGCGGTCGGCCAGCAGCCGTCCGATGACGGCGTCGCCGCGGTAGCCGCACAGCACGATCCGGCCCCAGCTCTCGCCGCGCCCGCCCAGTTCGGCGCAGATCCAGCCGTCGCTCCGGCCGGCGCCGGCCTGCCTGGCGATGCGCTCCCAGTCGCGCAGTACGTCGTCCACCGCGGGCCGCTCCCCCGCCGTGGCCAGGACGCGGTGGGCGAGGTTGGCGACGACGACGGGGCACGCGCTGTGCTGGGCGATCTCGTCGAGCAGCGCCTGCAGCGGGGCACCCGCGGTGATCAGCGCGGTGAGCGCGGTCCGTACGGCCTCCGACAGGCTGACGGACGCGAACTTACGCCGCACCAGTCGGGACTGGACCTCCTCGGTCAGCTCGGCGAACGGGAAGGGGCGGTGCAGGACGACCAGGGGCAGCCCGCACCGCTCGGCGGCGCGGCGCATCACGTCCGGTGGGACCGGGAACGCCCGGCCCAGGCCCAGGACGACGGCCGCGGCCTCCGCGCGGTGCAGGGAGCGGATGTACTCGGCCTGTTTCGCCTCGTCGTCGGCGAGCAGCACGCCGGTGGTGAGGACCATCTCGCCGCCGCTGAGCATCACGCCGACGTCGGCGGCCTCGGCGACATGCACCCAGCGCACGGGCCGGTCGAGGTGACCGGCACCGGCCACCACCTCGGGCTCCCCGGCGAGCACCCGCTCCAGGGTGAGGACCTGGCGGACCGACAGGGCGGGTTCCTGCGGATTCCAGAGGGTCGGGGAGCTGTCCGAGGCGATGGTCATGGCCGTGGTCCCTTGCTCGGCTCGGGTTCCGGTGCGGTGCTCCTCAGCAGGCGTTGTGCAGGGCGTGCTCCAGGATCGCGGCGCCCTCCTCGGCCTCCGCGACGGTCAGGGACAGCGGTGGGGCGATGCGCAGGGCGCTGGTGTTGTGGCCGCCGCCCTTGCCGACGAGCAGGCCGCCCTCGCGGGCCGCCTCGAGGACGGCGGCGGCTGCCCGCGGGTCGGCCTCGTCGGTACCGGGTTTGGCCAGTTCGACGCCGATCATCAGTCCCCGTCCGCGTACCTCCCGTACGCCGGGCAGCTGGGCGGTGACGGCTCGCAGCCGCTCGATGAGCAGCCCGCCGACGCGCCGGGCGTTGCCCTGGAGGTCGTGTTCGAGGAGGTAGGTGAGGTTGGCGAGGCCGGCGGCCATGGTGACCTGGGTGCCGCCGAAGGTGGAGATGCTGTTGGAGTCCAGGCAGTTCATGATCTCGGCGCGGGCGACGACCCCGCCGACGGACATGCCGTTGCCGATGCCCTTGGCGAAGGTGACGATGTCCGGCGGCCCGCTGCGCCCGTGCGCCTGCCAGCCCCAGAAGTGGTCGCCGGTGCGGCCCCAGCCGGTCTGCACCTCGTCGGCGATCCACAGGATGCCGTGTTCCCTCAGTACGTCCCGGAAGGCGGCGTACAGGCCGTCGGGCGGGGAGGTGAACCCGCCGACGCCCTGGATGGGTTCGGCGATCAGGGCGGCGGGCGGGCGGGTGTGCCCGAGGAGGTCCTTCAGGTCCTCCACGCAGGCCGCGATGAACTCCGCGTCGCTCAGGTGGGCGAACGGGCCGCGGGTGCGTACGCCGCCGTGGACGTAGAGCGTCTGCAGCGGGGACAGGGAGGTCGGGGACCAGCCGCGGTTGCCGGTGATGCCGACCGCGCTGAAGGAGCGGCCGTGGTAGCTGTTGCGCATGGCCAGGATCGTGTTGCTGCGCCGGTAGGCCGTGGCGAGCAGCAGCGCGGTGTCGTTGGCCTCGGTGCCGGAGGTGGTGAAGAAGACGCGGGCGTTCGGGATGCCGCTCAACTGGGCGATGCGCTCGGCGAGTTCGACCATCGGCCGATTGAGGTAGAGCGTGGAGGAGTGGATGATCCGCCCGGCCTGCTCGCTCACCGCCTTGGTGACCTCGGGCAGGGCGTGGGCGGTCATGGTGGTGAGGATCCCGCCGAAGAAGTCGAGGTAGCGCCTGCCGCTCGCGTCCCAGACGTGGCGGCCCTCGCCGTGGGTGATCTCGATCGGGTCCTCGTAGTAGAGCGCGAGCCAGTCGGGGGTGACGGCCCGGTGGCGGGCGTACAGGTCGCTCACGGCTGCACCAGCCCTTCGTAGGCGTCGGGGCGGCGGTCGCGGTAGAAGGCCCACTGCTGCCGCACCTCTTCGATGAGGTCGAAGTCGAGGTCGCGGACGAGGAGTTCCTCCTTGGAGTCACTGGCGACGTCCCCGACGAACTGTCCGCGCGGGTCGACGAAGTAGCTCGTCCCGTAGAAGTCGTTGTCGCCGTACTCCTCCTGGCCGACGCGGTTGATCGCGGCGATGAAGTACTCGTTGGCGACGGCGGCGGCCGGCTGTTCCAGTTGCCACAGGTAGGCGGACAGGCCGCGGTGGGTGGCGGAGGGGTTGTAGACGATCTGGGCGCCGTTCAGGCCGAGCTGGCGCCAGCCCTCCGGGAAGTGGCGGTCGTAGCAGATGTAGACGCCGACCTTGCCTACGGCGGTGTCGAAGACGGGCCAGCCGAGGTTGCCGGGCTTGAAGTAGAACTTCTCCCAGAAGCCCTTGACCTGCGGGATGTGGTGTTTGCGGTACTTGCCGAGATAGGTGCCGTCGGCGTCGATCACGGCGGCGGTGTTGTAGTAGAAGCCCGACTGCTCGACCTCGAAGACGGGGACGACGATCACCATGCCGGTCTCGCGGGCGAGTTCCCGCATACGGCGCACCGTGGGCCCGTCCGGCACGGGCTCGGCCCAGCGGTAGTGCTCCGCGTCCTGCACCTGGCAGAAGTACGGCGCGTTGAAGACTTCCTGGAACCCGATGACCCGGGCACCCTGACGGGCCGCCTCGCGGGCGTGTTCCTCATGTTTGGCGATCATGGACGCGGTGTCGCCGGTCCAGGTGGCCTGGACCAGAGCCGCACGGACGACGTTGGCCACGAGCTGCTCCTTCGACGTGTACGTCAGAGGCAGATTCTCTACGCCCGTAGAACAGGCCTAGAGGGACGAACGTAAGCCTTTCGGACCACCTTGCCAAGACCATCGCCGCCAACCCGCGAAGTCGATCACGTTTCACACCCCACTGGACGAGCGCCGCCCCGGCCGTGACCTTCCGCTGCGCCCCGGCATGGTCCTCGCCATCGAGCCCATGCCGATCGCCGGCGGCACGGACGGCTACCACGCGGCCCCGGACGGCTGGACCCTCCGCACCAACGACGGCTCCCGGGCGGCCCACGTGGAGCACACGGTGGCGATCACGGAATCAGGCCCGAGGATTCTCACGCAACGGCAGGACAACCAACCCAGGGGCGCGGGGCTGCATCGATATGCGGCTCCGCCGTGTGGGCGCGAACAACCACAACGGCGCCGCACCCGCGCAACAAGATCACACCCCGAGCTCGCAGGCGCCCGACATGCCCGAACAAACCGCACGTGTCATCGTTGAATGAGCGCAGCTCAACCGGATACCCGGCGGGAGCCACTCGTCAGCGGAGGAACGGAAACGGAAAACGATGACCAGCGGCTACCTCGGCCCGGAAGGCGACCCCTTCAGTGAGTTCTTCGCCCGCTTCTTCGGCGGACCGCGCCCCGGTCCCCGTCAGATCGACATCGGCCGGCTGCTGAGCCAGCCCGCCCGGGAGCTCGTCAAGGGTGCGGCGCAGTACGCCGCCGAGCACGGCAGCCGGGACCTGGACACCGAACACCTGCTGCGGGCCGCGCTCGCCGCCGAGCCCACCCGCAGTCTGCTCAGCCGGGCCGGCGCGGACCCCGACTCGATCGCGTCGCAGATCGACGAGCGGTCCGGGCCCGTGCAGCACCCGTCGGAGGAGACGCCGCCCCCCACCGCCCTGTCGCTCACCCCCGCCGTCAAGCGCGCCCTGCTGGACGCGCACGACATGGCGCGGGCCAGCGGCGCCGGGTACATCGGCCCGGAGCACGTGCTCAGCGCGCTCGCCGCGAACCCCGACTCCGCGGCCGGGCACATCCTGAACGCGGCCCGGTACGCGGCGCGCGGTCTGCCGCCCGAGGCGCCGGACGCCACCGCGCCGCCGGGGGCGGAGCGGCAGCGGGCCACCGGGACGCCGACCCTGGACAAGTACGGGCGCGATCTGACCGACCTGGCCCGGCAGGGCCGTATCGACCCGGTGATCGGGCGGGAGCAGGAGATCGAGCAGACCGTCGAGGTGCTGTCCCGGCGCGGCAAGAACAACCCGGTGCTCATCGGCGACGCGGGCGTCGGCAAGACGGCCGTCGTCGAAGGGCTCGCACAGCGGATCGCCGACGGGGACGTGCCCGACATCCTGATCGGCCGCCGGGTGGTGGCCCTGGACCTGACGGGCGTGGTGGCGGGCACCCGCTACCGGGGCGACTTCGAGGAGCGCCTGAACAACATCGTCACCGAGATCCGCACCCACTCCGACCAGCTGATCGTCTTCATCGACGAGCTGCACACCGTCGTCGGCGCCGGAGCGGGCGGCGAGGGCGGCGCGATGGACGCGGGCAACATCCTCAAGCCCGCCCTCTCCCGCGGCGAGCTGCACATCGTCGGCGCGACCACGCTGGAGGAGTACCGGCGGATCGAGAAGGACGCGGCGCTGGCCCGCCGGTTCCAGCCGATCCTGGTGCCCGAGCCGTCCGTCCCGGACACCCTGGAGATCCTGCGCGGGCTGCGCGACCGCTACGAGGCCCACCACCAGGTCCGCTACACCGACGAGGCGCTGGTGGCCGCCGTGGAGATGTCCGACCGGTATCTGCCCGACCGGCGGCTGCCGGACAAGGCGATCGACCTGATCGACCAGGCCGGCGCCCGGGTGCGGCTGCGGGCACGGACCAAGGGCACCGACGTACGGGCCATGGAGCGCGAGGTCGAACGGCTCACCCTGGACAAGGACCAGGCGGTCGCGGACGAGCAGTACGAGCAGGCCACCCGGTTGCGCGACCGGATCACCGAGCTGAAGCAGAAGATCACGCAGGCCACCGGGGACGAGGAGGCCGACGAGGGGCAGCACCTGAAGGTCACCGCGGAGGCCATCGCCGAGGTGGTGTCCCGGCTGACCGGCATCCCGGTCAGCAGCCTCACCCAGGAGGAGAAGGAGCGCCTGCTCGGCCTGGAGGAGCATCTGCACCAGCGGGTGATCGGCCAGGACGAGGCCGTGAGCGTGGTCTCCGAGGCGGTGCTGCGCTCCCGCGCGGGGCTGGCGAGCCCGGACCGGCCGATCGGCAGCTTCCTGTTCCTCGGCCCGACCGGCGTCGGCAAGACCGAGCTGGCCCGGGCGCTGGCCGAGGCCCTGTTCGGCGGCGAGGACCGGATGGTCCGCCTGGACATGAGCGAGTACCAGGAGCGGCACACCGTCAGCCGGCTGGTGGGCGCCCCGCCCGGGTACGTCGGCCACGAGGAGGCCGGGCAGCTCACCGAGGTGGTGCGCCGGCACCCGTACTCGCTGCTCCTGCTGGACGAGGTGGAGAAGGCGCACCCGGACGTCTTCAACATCCTGCTGCAGGTGCTCGACGACGGGCGGCTCACCGACTCCCAGGGCCGCACGGTGGACTTCACCCACACGGTCATCGTGATGACCAGCAACCTCGGTTCGGAGGCGATCACCCGGCGCGGTGCCGGGATCGGGTTCGGCGCGGGTGGCGCGGAGGCGGACGAGGAGGCGCGGCGCGAGCAGATCCTGCGTCCGCTGCGGGAGCACTTCCGGCCGGAGTTCCTCAACCGGATCGACGAGATCGTCGTCTTCCGCCAGCTCACCGGCGAGCAGCTGCGGCAGATCACCGACCTGCTGCTGGAGAAGACCCGCCGGCTGCTGCACGCGCAGGGCGTCGCCGTCGAGTTCACCGGCGCGGCCGTCGACTGGCTCGCCCAGCGCGGCTACCAGCCGGAGTACGGCGCCCGCCCGCTGCGCCGCATCATCCAGCGGGAGGTCGACAACCAGCTGTCCCGGCTGCTGCTGGACGGCCGGGTCCGCGAGGGCGGCCGGGTCACGGTGGGGGTGGCGGACGGCCGGCTCACGTTCGGCACCGAGAACCGGGAACCCTCGCCGGCGCCCACCGAGTGAAGGGAGCAGGGGCCCGCCTCCATCTGACGGGAGACGGGCCCCGCCGTGTCACCGGCCGCCCGGCCGTGTCACTGTCTGCCCGGTCCTGCGGTCCTGCGGTCCCACGGTCCTACGGTCCTACGGCGCCGGGCGCACCACCATCGCCGAGCCCCCGCCCCGGCGGACCTTCTCCGCGGCGGCCCGCCACCTGCCGTCCGGCAGGCGCTGCACGGCGGTGGCGGCGCCGATCTCGGGGTTGAGCCTGAAGGAGTGGCCGATCGCCTCCAGCCGCTTCCTCACCTGGCTGTCGTAGAGGCCGGGTTCGAGTTCGGTCCGGGCGGTGTCGCGCTGGCTGGCGCGGGGCGCGGCGATCGCGTCGACGAGCGGCAGGTGCCGGTCCAGGACTCCGGTCAGGGTCTGCAGCACGGTGGTGATGATGGTCGCGCCACCGGGCGTACCGAGCGCCACCACCGGCCGGTTGTGCCGGTCGAGCACGATCGTCGGCGCGATCGACGAGCGCGGCCGCTTGCCCGGGCCGGGCAGGTTCGGGTCGTGCACGGCCGGGTCGGCCGGGGCGAAGGAGAAGTCGGTGAGCTCGTTGTTGAGCAGGAAGCCGCGGCCGGGGACGGTGATGCCGCTGCCGCCGGTCTGCTCGATGGTGAGGGTGTGGGCGACGACGTTGCCCCACCGGTCGGCGACCGTCAGGTGTGTGGTGCTCTCGCCCTCGTACGTCGTCGGCGCCGCCGTTCCGCCACGGGCGCAGGCGGCGGGGTGGCGGGGGTCGCCGGGGGCGAGCGGGCTGGTGAGGACCGCGTTGTCCTTGATCAGGCAGGCCCGGGAGTCGGCGTACTTCTGCGACAGCAGTTCCTTGGTGGGTACGTCCTCGAAGGCGGGGTCGCCGACCCAGCGCCCGCGGTCGGCGAAGGCGATGCGGCTCGCCTCGATGAAGTGGTGCAGGTACTGCGCCTCGCTCGCCTTCGAAAGGTCCGTCCGCTCAAGGATGTTGAGCGCTTCGCCGACGGTCGTGCCACCGGAGGAGGAGGGCGCGATGGAGTACACATTCAGGCCGCGGTAGGAGGTCCTGGTGGGCGCCTGGAGTTTGGCGCGGTAGGCGGCGAGGTCCTTGGCGGACAGCTTGCCCGGACGGGCGTTCCAGCCCGAAGCCGGGTCGACGGGCGGGTGGTTGACCGTCCTGACGATGTCCTTGCCGAGGTCGCCGTGGTAGAGCGCGCCGACGCCCTCGCGGGCCAGCTCCTGGTAGGTGCGGGCGAGGTCGGGGTTCTTGAACGTCGAGCCGACGACGGGGAGTTGCCCGTTCGGCAGGAAGAGCTCGGCGGTGGCGGGGAAGGAGCGGAAGCGGGTCTCGTTGGCGGCGGTCTGCGAGCGGAAGGTGTCGTCGACGGTGAAGCCGTCGCGGGCGAGGCGCTCGGCCGGCTCCAGGACCGTGGCGAGGCGTCTGGTGCCCCACCGGTCCAGGGCCGTCTGCCAGGTGGCGGGCGTGCCGGGGGTGCCGACGCCCAGGCCGCTGCTGACGGCGGCGTCGAAGGGGAGCGGCTTGCCGTTCTCCAGGAAGAGTGCGGAGTCGGCGGTCAGCGGGGCGGTCTCGCGGCCGTCGATGGTGTGCACGGTGCGGGTGCGGGCGTCGTAGTGGACGAAGTAGCCGCCTCCGCCGATGCCGGCGGAGTAGGGCTCGGTGACGCCGAGGGCGGCGGCGGTGGCGACGGCCGCGTCGACGGCGTTGCCGCCGTTCCTCAGCACCTCGATGCCGGCGGCGGTGGCGTCCGCGTCGACGCTGGCCACGGCGCCGCCGTAGCCGACGGCGACGGGGGTCTTCCGGTCCGGTCCCGGCTTGGCGTGGGGCGGTGCGGCGGGCGGGGCGGCCGCGCCCACCACCACCACGGCGGCCGAGACCGCCAGGACCGCCAGTTTCCGTGCGACAGGGCGACGCATCCGCACCTCCACGCTGGTCGTGCCCGGACTGCCTGACCGTTCGCGCAGCTTAATGTCGTTGCCATGATCCCGTCAGAACGACAGGGCCAATCGGGTGTCGAACACCGGTGCGTTCAAAGGCGCTAGCATGCCCGGCCATGAACGACGACGTGCGCAACATCGTCCTGGGAGTGGTGGCGGCGGCCGTCAGCGCCGCGCTCGGGTGGCTGGCCCGCACCTATCTGTGGCGGCGCAGGCTGCGCCGCAAGCAGGCCTTCTTCGGGCTGCCCGACAACTCCGAGTCGCTGCTGGTGGTCAACCGTGACGCGGGCGGCCCGGACCTCACGGTGACGCGCCACGACGTCTTCGCCCTGCTGGAGCTGTCCGCGCTCATCAAGGACTGCAACGCGGCCGTCCAGGTCGTCGCGCACGACGCGGCCCAGCAGGGGTTCGGCGAGCGCACCGAGTTCTGCGTCGGCGGGCCGGCCTCCAACCGACGTATGGCAGCGCACCTTTCGTCCCTGCTGCCCGGGGTGCGGGTGAACATCGACGCCGAACCCGGCCCGGACCGGGGGGCGTTCCGGATCGGCGGCGAGCACTACCGGCTCGAGGCGGGCCGCAGCGAGTACGTCCTGCTCGCCCGGCTCACCGCCGGAGAGCGCCGCTCCAGGGCTCGGCCGGTGTTCCTGTTCTGCGGGCAGCGCGCCATCGACAACCAGGCCGCGACCCGCTACCTCGCCCGCAACCACGAGCGGCTGGCCCGCAAGTACGGGGGCGGTTCCTTCGTCCTGCTGCTGAAGGTGGTCAACTCCCAGGCGTACGGCCCGGATGTGGTCGAACTCGTCGCGGACGTGACCCGCGCGGCCCAGGCGCCCCTGCCGGAGTCCGAGATCAACACTTCAACAAGCTTTACTGGCACGTAACTTACCGACGGGTTACTTCAGGTGGGCGGCAGCGGTTACCGTCGGGTCACTTTCACTGACATGCGTGAGGAGACCCTGTGGGACCCAACCGCAAGGCCCTGCGTACGACCGCCGTGGGTGCCGTGTCGGCCACTGTGATCGCCGGCAGCGCCCTCGGCCTCGCCCCCACCGCGCAGGCGGCCCCTGACGTCGTCCGCTTCGTCGACATCACCGGCGACGGCGGCACCGTCCTGAAGGCCAACGTCGTCACCCCGGCGAACGCCGACGGCTCGCGCAGCCATCCGCTCATCGTGCTCCCCACCAGCTGGGGCTTCCCCCAGATCGAGTACCTCGTCCCGGCCCGCGCGCTCGCCGACTCCGGCTATGTGGTGGTCAGCTACAACGTGCGGGGATTCTGGCAGTCGGGCGGGCAGATAGAGGTCGCCGGCCCGCGGGACCGGGCGGACGCCTCCAAGGTGATCGACTGGGCCCTCGCCCACACCCCGGCCGACCCCGACCGCATCGGCATGGCGGGCGTCTCCTACGGCGCGGGCATCAGCCTGTTGGCCGCCGAGCACGACAAGCGGATCAAGGCGGTGGCCGCGCTCAGCGGCTGGGGAGACCTGACCGGCTCGATCTACTCCGGCCGCACCCAGCACCTCCAGGCGGGGGCCCTGCTCCACGGCGCCGCGACCCTCACCGGACGCGAGAGTCCCGAGACCCGGCAGGTGTTCGACGACTTCTTCGCCTCCCGCCTCGCCAGGGAGCAGGAGCTGCTCGACTGGGGAAAGAAACGTTCACCCACGACCTACGTCGACGAACTCAACAGGAACGGCACGGCGGTGTTCCTCGCGGGCGGCTGGGGCGACACCATCTTCTCGCCCAACCAGAGCGCCGACTTCTACGAGAGGCTGACGGGCCCGAAGAGACTGGAGTTCCGCCCCGGGGAACACGTCACCCCGGAACTGACCGGCCTGTTCGGGCTGCCCAACGATGTGTGGACCAACACCCGGCGCTGGTTCGACCGCTACCTCCAGGGCCGGGACAACGGCATCGACCGCGAGCAGCCGGTCCAGCTCAGGTCCCGCTCCAAGGGCGGCTACGAGGGCTATCCGGACTGGAAGTCGGTGGGTGCGGACCAGCGGAAGTTCGAACTCGCGGGCTCGGCCACGATCCGCGCCAATGTCGACTCCGGCGCGAACGGCGGGGTCCTCTTCCTGACCGGCGTCCTCGACCAGGTGGCCCGGATCCCCCCGATGGCGTACGTTCCGCTGCTCCCCCGGCGCTGGGCCGCGGTGTGGCAGTCGGGCAGGCACACGACCGCCCAGCAGGTGCGCGGCACCGCGACGTTGCACACGACGCTCACCCCGACCAAGGAGAGCGGCACCTTCGTCGCCCACATCTACGACGTCGGCCCGCTCGGTGTCGGCAAGCTGGTCACCCATGCGCCGTACACCTGGCACGGCCGCACCCCCGGCGTGCCGTTCACCGTGGACCTGCCGCTGTACGCCACCGCCTACGACGTGCCGGCCGGGCACCGGCTCGCCCTCGTCGTCGACACGGTCGACCCGCTCTACATCGAGCACAACCCGTCCGGCGCGCAGCTGACCTTCTCCTCACCGGCGGACGATCCGTCCCATGTGTCCGTCCCGCTGCGCGAACAGTGATCTCCGGCTGCCGCCGGCCGGGTATGGCCCCGTGAACTGCTGCCCCCCTGCGGTCGAAGGGCCGTGGGGGGTGCCCCCACCCGGCAACAGCGTCCCCGTCCCGGTGGCGGTGGGCCGGATGGCCGTCACCACAGGGGCGAGCGGCACATCGTAGTCGCCGGGCTCACCGCTCCGCGACCTCCGCGTACAGCGGGGAGAGCCCGGGAACGCCGCTTTCGGCCCAGGCGTGGCCGGCCTCGACGACGTCGACCTCCCGCCCGGACGCAAGCCGTACGACGGGCTGCCCGCTGGACCGGATCTCCCAGACCGCACCGGGAACGGTACGCACGACGACCGTGCCCAGATACAGTCCCGCGTCGTTCCCCAGCCACGACATCTCCTCGGAGTCGTCGCGCCAGCGCGGCAGCATCTGGTCGAGCGCCTCCAGCGAGGCCGCGGACTCGTCGAGCCGGACGCCGGCCTCGGACGCCTGCGCACGCAGCAGCTCACAGGTGGAGAGCAGGTCGGCGAGGTCCCCGGGGTCCGGTGTACCGTCCACGGAGACCACCGCGACGCCGACGGCCGGTGCGCTCTTCCTGCGCCAGTTGCCCACAGACCAGAAGCTCATGGCTTCAGCGTGGCACCCGCACCGCCGCGCGCGCCACAGGGCGGACGCGGGTGTCACGCCTACACGTCCAGGTCGACCACCACGGGCGCGTGGTCGGAGGCGCCCTTGCCCTTGCGCTCCTCGCGGTCGACGTAGGCGTCGGTGACCGCCTTCGCGAACGGCTCGTTGGCGTACACCAGGTCGATGCGCATACCGCGGTTCTTCGGGAAGCAGAGCTGGCGGTAGTCCCAGTAGGTGAAGGGGTGGTCGTACTTCAGGGGCCGCGGGACCACGTCCGCGAGGCCGGCCTCGCGCAGGGCGGTCAGGGCGGCCCGCTCGGCCGGGGTGACGTGGGTGGAGCCCTCGAAGGCCGCCCGGTCGTAGACGTCGTCGTCGGTCGGTGCCACGTTGTAGTCGCCGAGGACGGCGAAGGGACGGCTGCCGCCCGCGTCGCCCGCGACGGCCTCCTTGAGCGCCTCGAACCACTGGAGCTTGTAGGCGTAGTGGGGGTGGTCCACCTCGCGGCCGTTGGGTACGTACACCGACCAGACGCGGACCGGGCCGCAGGTCGCGGAGATGGCGCGGGGCTCCTCGACGCCCTCGAAGCCGGGGTCGCCGGGCAGGCCCTTGACCACGTCCTCGATGCCCACGCGGGAGAGCACCGCCACGCCGTTCCACCGCCCGGTGGCGTGGACCGCCGCCTCGTAGCCCGCGTCGCGCAGCTGGTCGAACGGGAACTTGTCCTCGGCGACCTTGGCCTCCTGCAGGCACAGCACGTCCGTGCCGCTGCTCTCCAGCCAGGCCAGCAGCCTCGGCAGGCGGGCAGTGATCGAGTTCACGTTCCAGGTCGCGATGCGCATGCCTCACAACCTACCCGGCGTCACTGACAACGCCGCCCGCGGCAACGTCTTCCGCCCGGGGCCCGTGCCCGCGGGGGCTCGGCTCGACGTCCGACGTCAAGGTCAGACCTCCGCCGACGCACCCGGTGTCAGCCGCAGGTGTTCCGTGCCGCCCAGGGCGCCGATCTGGCGGTCGTAGATCGGGCGGGCCAGGTCGGTGAGGAGCGCGTCGTGGATGTCGTAGGCGCGCTGCGGCCCGACCTCGCGGACGTAGTCGATCACCTCGGAGATCTTGTTCCAGGGCGCCATCACCGGGAGCATCAGCGTCTCCACCGGGCGGTCGGGCACGGTGAGCGCGTCGCCGGGGTGGAAGACGCGGCCGCCGTCGATGAGGTAGCCGACGTTGGTGACGCGCGGGATGTCCGGGTGGATCACCGCGTGCAGCTCGCCGTGGACCTGGACGTCGAACCCGGCGGCGGTGAAGGTGTCGCCGTGGCCGACGGTGTGGACACGGCCCGGGAAGGCGGCGGCGATCTGCTCCGCGACCGACCGCAGCGTCCAGATCTCGGTGTCCGGGTCGGCCTCCAGGGCGGCGCGCAGGCGTCCCTCGTCGAAGTGGTCGGGGTGCTCGTGGGTGACCAGGATCGCCTCCGCGCCGACCGCGGCGTCCTCCTCGCTGAACCCGCCGGGGTCGACGACGAGCGTCCGCCCGTCCTTCTCCAGGCGGATGCAGGCGTGCGACTTCTTCGTGAGCTTCATGTGTCCCATCCTGATAGGTCCCGTCCTGACGCGCCCCGTCCTGACGCGCCCCACCCTGCCACGCCCCGTCCTGACGCGCCCCGCCCTGCCGCGCGCCGGGCACGCGGGCTGTCCCTGTCCGGCGTGGTGGCCCCGATGCCCGGCCGGGCGGTCACTCGGCGGGGGTCGTCTCCTCGCGGATGACCTGCTGGGCGATCCGGAAGGCGTTGCCCGCCGCGGGGATTCCGCAGTAGACGGCCGTCTGCAGCAGCACCTCCTTGATCTCGTCCGGGGTGAGGCCGCCCCGCAGGGCGGCCCGGGTGTGGGCGGCGAGGTGCTGCAGGTGGCCGCCCGCGACCAGGGCGGTGAGGGTGACACAGCTGCGGGTGCGCCGGTCCAGGCCGGGCCGGTCCCAGATCTCGCCCCAGGCGTACCGGGTCAGGAACTCCTGGAAGTCGCCGGAGAAGTCGTCGGCCTCGGCGAGCGCGCCGTCGACGTGCGCGTCGCCGAGCACCTCGCGGCGGATCTTCAGACCGATGTCGTACGGGTCCGGGCGGCCCGCGGGCCGGTCCGGTACGGCCGCCGGGGCGATCTCGGCGATGGGCGCGGCCTGCGGGGGCGCGGCCAGGACCGGCCTGGCCGGGGGCGGGACGACCGCCAGCCGGCCGGTGGTCGACTCGAAGGGCAGCTGCCAGGCGGTGGAGAAGTGCCGGACCAGCAGGTCGGTGACGGCGGCGGGCTGCTCCACCGGCACCAGGTGGGAGGCTCCGGGCACGACGGCCAGGCGGGCGTCGCGGATGCCGGCGACCAGGGTGCGGGCCTCGGCGGGGCCGGTGACCTGGTCCTCGGAGCCGACCAGGACCAGCGTGGGCACGCCGACGCGGCCGAGTTCGGACCGGACGTCGAAGGTGGCCAGGGCCTCGCAGGCGGCGATGTAGCAGCCGGGGTCGGTGGTGCGCACCATCTGCACGGCCCATTCGGTGATCGCGGGCTGCGCGGCGGCGTAACCGCCGGTGAACCAGCGGTCCGGGGAGGTACGGGCGATCGGGTCGAGCCCGTTGGTACGGACGACCACCCCGCGCTGGCGGAACTCGTCGGAGGTGCCGAAGCGGGGCGAGGCGGCGATCAGCGCGAGGGAGGCGAGGCGCTCGGGGTTGCGCAGGGCCAGTTCGAGGCCGATGGCGCCGCCGAGTGCGCAGCCGGCGTAGCCGAAGCGCTGCACGCCGAGTCCGTCCAGGGTGACCAGCAGACGGTCGGTCAGGTCGGAGACCGCACCGGCGGGGTGCGCGGGCGCGCCGCCGTGTCCGGGCAGGTCGAACCGGAAGACACGCCACTGCTTCGTCAGCTCGGGGACCTGGCGGTCCCACATGTGCCAGGTCGTACCCAGTGAGGGAGCCAGGATCAGGACAGGGGCTTCTTCCGGCCCGTCAAAGCGGTATTGCAGGGTGTTCGTTGGTGTCTCGCTCACCCGTCCGACCCTCTCATGTATCACGACTGCCCCTCTGACGGGGGTTATGGCTGTGTGGGCCTGACCAGGTGGAAGGCCTCCCGGGCAGCGTAGCGTTTGAGGCATCGGACGATGTCGCGTCGGGTCTTGCCCTCCTTGCTGCGGCGTTCGTAGTAGTCCTGGGTGCGCGGGTCGCAGCGCAGCCGGGTGAACACGATGCGGTGCAGGGCGGCGTTGGCCTGCCGGTCGCCGTCACGGTTGAGGCGACGGTACTGCCGGCTGCCCGAGGAACGCTCGATGGGGCTGACCCCGCACAGCGCGGCGAAGGACGCCTCACCGCGCAGGCGTTCCGGGTTGTCCCGATCGTGATCAGCAAAGTGACGGCCGTGTCCGGACCGATGCCCACCACGGTGAGCAGCCGCGGCGCGTGGCGTTCCACGAGCCGGGCCAGGCGGCCTTCCAGGTCGTGGATCTGCTCGGTGAGCTGCCCGATTCGCTGGGCCGGCAGGCACAGGGTGATGCGGGTGGCCTGCAGCACCGCCTCCTCACCGTCCTCGTCGTTCTTGCTGTTCTCGGCGAGCCGTGCGCAGGTACGGAGAAGTTCTGCATTGCTCAGCCCGGCCAGTTCTTCCCGCAGGTTCGGGTCGGCACTGC
>NZ_QFDQ01000051.1 GCF_003270085.1 Streptomyces triticisoli
CGACATCCATGACGCCTTCCTGCAGTTGGCTGTCTGCCTCATCCTGCACCGGCGCGTCCGAGCACTCTGTTAGGACCTCTAAAGCGAGCCTGCGGCGACGAGAGATGGGCCTTGAACGAACCTCACAACTCGAAGCGGCGGCGGGGCCGACCGCTCCCGCTGGGAGGCTCTGGAACTGCTCACCCCCAGAGGGTGTCCGTGCGGTCGTGATCAACGCCGTCGTGCCTGTGGCGGCTGCTGTGCTGGGACGGCTGCCGCCGTGTGGTCTGGAGCGTCGGGCCGCTGTGCTGCGCGGCCGACTCGTGCTGTGCTGCGGGCCTGTGCTGCGCGGGCTCGTGCGCTGGGTGCCGGCCTTGCGGTGAGGCGTTGGATGCGCCAGGTCAGGACTCGTGCGGGGTGGCGGGTGTCGTCCAGGGTGCGCTGGTCGGCGACTGTCTGGAGGAGCCGCTCCGGGTCGTGTCCAGCTGCTTCTGCCTCGGCGGGGGCGGCGGTCAGAGCCTCGAAGGCGGGGTCTTCGGTGATCTGCTCAGCGTGCTCGGGCACGACCTGGCGTAGGCGGCGGATCTGCCGTTGCACGGCCTGCTGGGGCGGTTGTCGCTGGGCGAGAGCGGCCAGCGGAGCAGTGGCTACTTGGTCGTAGGCGGCCTGGAGGTGGAGCAGGGTCTGGTGGGCGGCGGCGACTTGCTGGTCGTGGTGGCGGAGCTGGTGCCAGCGGGCGGTGGCGATGACGACGAGGATCGCGGCGTCGAGGAACATCGCCACGAGGGCACCGTCCGTGGGAATGGGCTCGCGGAGCATGGTTCGTACGGCGCTGCGCAGGGCGCGGGCGTGGTGGTGTTCGGCCTGGATGCGGGAGCGGGTGGCGCGTTCGAACGCGGTCGCTGCTTCTCGGAGTTGGGGTCGCAGGGGCTGGGGTGCGAGGAGGGGGAGGGCGTCGAGGGCTTCGCCGAAGGCGGCGAGGTGGGCCTGGGAGGCTCGGTCGTCGCTCTGGTCGAGGTGATGAGGGATGCGCTCGGTGGCGGCGGTGGCCTGGTGCCAGGGATTGGGGCGGCGTTGGCCCGGCTTGCCGGTGGGCTGCGGGTCGATGGCCTTCAGTCGTTCTTGGATCTTCGGGAAGGACAAGTCCGGAGCGAGTCCGGAGCCGGAGTACCAAATGGGGCCGCTGGCCTCGCCCTGTACGCGCTGTTCCACCTGATCGCGTTCCGAGGGCTGCGACGGGGCGAGGCATGCGGGCAGAAATGTACCGACACCAACCTGAACGCCGGTCTCATCACCGTTGCTAAACAACTCGTCGTGGACGGCTGGGAGGTGTACGAGGACGACCCCAAGACCGATGCCGGCGCGCGGACCGTCGCGCTGGACTCCGACACGGTCCAGGCGCTCAAGCGGCACCGTGTCCAGCAGGACAAGGACCGCGAAGAGTGGGGGAGCGCCTGGGTGGAGACCGGCCGCGTCTTCACCAAGGAAAACGGCGAGATGCTCCACCCCGCCAACGTCACACGGCGGTTCGTCGAGCTGTACGAGGAGATCGACCTACCGCCGGTCCGGCTCCACGATCTGCGTCACGGCGCGGCAACGCTGGCCCACGCGGCCGGTGCCGACCTGAAGGACATCCAGGAGATGCTCGGCCACTCCTCGATCACCATCACGGCCGACACGTATACGAGCCTGCTCCCCGAGGCGGACCTGGCGATCGCCGAGGCCGCAGCCCGGCTTGTACCGCGCGCCCGCGTCACCTCCGAGAACACCGTTCCTGAAGCGGCACCCGACCCCGAGGGCGAGGAGGAGCCCGACGCGGAATCCGTGCCGAACGGTGCTGATCCGTTGGGAGATATTTCGGAGATCAACTCTCCGTCCGCTCACGCACCGCTCACGCAAACGGCCCCGGACGAGGAGTCCGAGGCCGAATAGAGTGCCTCCCTGGGGAAGAAACCCCAGGTCAGGGCGGTAATGCGTTGTGCCCCCGGCAGGATTCGAACCTGCGACACCCGCTTGAGGAGTTTTCCCGGAGCGGGGCTGTGACCTGCGGAGACGTGGGCCGCAGGGTGTCTGACCAGGGGAAGGACTCCTCAGCGGTTCTCACGTGTTCACGGTGCTTCCCGTCCTCATGGGTGCTGAATGCGTGCCGGTGGACGCCGTCCGGCGAAGGCATGGGTTGCTCGGGGAGCCGGTGAGCGGCCGGAGTGAGGGGCGGGTGTCTCCTCAGACTTTCTCGACTCGCACGGGGTGGCCCGCGAGGAGTTGGTTCATGTCGTCGGTGTCGGAGGTGAAGACGGTTGCCTGGGCTCCCTGTGCGGCTTCCCGTCCGGCCACAGCGGCCAGGATGGCGTCGAGGGCGTACTTGTGTCCGTGCAGGCCGGCTGCCTTCAGCATGTCGCGTGCCATGGCGGTCACCTGGTCGTCCGTGTGCACGATGCGGATCCGGGACAGCGTCCAGTTCCACAGTGCCTGCCTGGACGCTTCGCGCGGGTCCCATGCTTCCAGGGTCGTGAGCGCCGAGGTGACGATCGGGATGTCGAGCCGCGGGGCCGTCTTGATCAGCGCGGCCATCTCCCGGTCGCCCTGGACCGCCTTGGAGAGGGCCTCGGAGTCGAACACGAAGACGCGCTGGCGCGGCCGGTGCAGTTTCGCTCGGGCGGTGCGGCTCACGCGGCCTCGTCCGAAGCCGATTGCTGCTCGTCGTGCCAGCCGTCGATGGCGGCGATGCGCTCCAGCGCTGCCTGCTGCTCGTCGTCCGTCACGGCGCCGTGCTCTTCCTCGAGCCGGTCGGCCAACTCGCGCAGTCGGTCCATGGCGTCCTGGTGTGCGGCGGCGGCCGCGATGTAGCCGGACACCCCGCGTGCGTCGACGCGCTCCTTGATCGATTCCACCAGCTCTTCCGGCACGGTGATGGTGATCTTCCGGGTTGCCATACTTCGAGTATGCCATGTTCTGTGCGGTGCGGCCCGACCTTTCCTCACGCGACCGTGCCCATCTTTCAGGTCGAACGTACGTTCTGTGAAGGGGGTGTCCCATGAGGGCTGCAGCGGTCAGGCAGTCGTAGCGGGGCGCGGCTCGCCGTGGAAGACCTGACGGGTGTGCCAGTCGCGGTGAGCGGCGGCAACAGGGCGCGCGCCGGGCTGTGGGCCGACGAGTGGACGGCCCGCGAGGGCTATGACGTGCGCGCGGGCGGCTGCGCTGTGGCCGACGAAGCGCTGTGAGACCAGGATGCGGTGGCCGTCTCCCACACCGAGGACACCCTTGTCGAAGAGCTTGTGGTGCAGCGAGCACAGGCACAGCCCGTTCTCGATGTCGTCCGGGCCGCCGAACGCCCACCAGCGCACGTGGGCGGTCTCCAGCCCGACTGGCACCGCGCCGATCCTGCCGTCGTAACCGCAGAAGGCGCACCGGTACTCGTAGGCGGTCAGTACCAGCTCCCGCATCCGCGGGTCCCGCCGCCTGCGTGCCGTCGAGAGCTGCTCGGTCTCCGCCGGCTCCAGTTCCAGGCCGACGGCTTCGCACAGTTCGCTGTGGAGGGAGGGTGGGAAGTGCAGGTCGAGCAGCAATCGTGCGATTCTGCCGAGCAGTTGCGGTTCACGTCGCAGCGCCGCTCTCAAGTCCGGCGCGAGTCGTCCGGTGGCGCCCGTCTCCCGTAGGTCCCGAACCCCACTTCCGGGGCTGCCAGGCCCGCGATCGGTGCGCACTTCCCATACGCCGTCGCTGACCAGGTGATGGAAGGGGTAGGCGGGCGTCGTCTTGTTGGGCGGGCCGTACTCGGTCAGCAGGCGCTGCAGGTCCTGCTCCACCGCGGTGTATTGCAGATCGCCGTCGGCGTCCTCCTGGAACCGGCCGAGAGCGTACAGGAGCAGCAGCGGCTTGTGCGGAGCGCGAGTCCCACTCCTGGTCCACTGCCTCAGCTTCGCGATCCGTTCCAGCCAGTCCATGGCGGCTGATCGTAGACGGGCCTTCTCAGGCACATGGCATGGGCGGGGTTGGAAAGCCCCACCTCTGCCCGCAGCCGCACGCGTGCCATATGCGTACCGCGAGTACGAAGGCCCTCCCGTCCGCCGGACGGAAGGGCCTCTGACCAGGCGTTTTGCTGTGCCCCCGGCAGGATTCGAACCTGCGACACCCGCTTTAGGAGTTTTCCCTGGGCGGGGCTGTGACCTGCGGAAACGTCTGCTGATAGCTGTCTGGCCTGGGAAAACTCTCCTCAGCGGTTCTCACGTGTTCGCGGAGTTTCCCGGCCTCATGTGTGCCGAATGCGTTCTGGCCGGCCCCTCACTCGGGCAGGCGGTCAAGGGGCGTGCGGGGCGTTTCCCTTGCGTAGATGAGGTGGCCTGCGGGCGGGTGCAGCGTGGTGCAGTAGGCGAGGAGCTGGTCAAGGTCGGCCTCGGGGAAGCCCTCAGGGCGCTCGGCGGATCACCAGCCGGGGTAGCGGTCCCACCAGTGCGGGTCCCAGCCTCCTCCGTACCCGCCGCCGCTGGGAGAGTCGACGATCTGGGCGACGAGGTCGCGGGCCAGGGTGTCGAGCACCCAGGCCAGTTCATGGCGGCTCACCAGGTCGACGGGCAGCGCCTCCGCGCCGTGTACCGCTCCGAGCAGCGCCCCGGTCACGCAGGCCACCGAGTCGCCGTCCGGCGCTCCGGCGGCGAAGCGCAGGGCGGCGTCCACCTGGTCCCGCTCCGGGAAGGACGCGGCGACGTACAGGCCGCCGAGCAGTGCCGAGGGCGCGGTGGCGTTCGGAGCGAGGTGGGCGAGCCGCTTCGGGTTGGCGGGATGCCGGTCGGCCTGTTCAAGTGCCTTGGTGAGCTGTTCGAGTTCCTCGGTGGTCAGGTTGGGGTCGGCGTCGGGAAGCGTGTGGATGGCGTCCCTCAGGGCTTGGTGCACATGCGGCTGCCCGGCGAACAGGGCCTCCTGCGCCTTGGGAGTGCTGGTCAGGCAGTGGGCGAGCAGCACGGTCGCGTGGGCGGCGGCGGACTGGGCGGCCGGGTCGCCGTGGGTGAGGGCGGCGATCTCGCGGGCCTGCGACGCCCCGTACTCCGGGCCTCTCCCGGCAAAAACCACGGCGACGGGGAGGGTACGGGTGAGCGCATGGCAGCCGCGGCTGGTCGTCGTCGGCTTCTCCGCGGTGCCCTGCTCGATCTTGGACAGGGCGGCCACGGTCGCCGGTGCCGAACCTCGCCGCTGTGCCAGCACGGGCACCTGGGCGAGCCAGCCGTCGGGCCACCGCTCGTCACCAGCCGTGACCCAGCGGCGCCGCATCCGCTCCACCTCTATGCCCTGCAGGGCGGACCACCGGCCGTAGGCATGCCATATCACCGACGGAGGGTGGCAGATGCCCTTGTGGTCACCACGTACGAGAGCGCGGATCGTACCTTCGGCGGTGAAGCAGGCCAGCTGGGTGCTGACCCCGGCCCGCAACGTACCCTCGGCCGGCAGCTTGCCCCGGGCCGCGCCCAGCGTGTCGCCCACCGCCAGCCCGAGCAGCAACCCGCGCACCCGCGAGGCCGCCCACTTCTCCTGCAGGAACTCGGTCTGCCGCTCCGGCTCCGCGTCGCGCTCCTCCCGTACTTCCTCGACCTCTCCCGGCCGGCGCACCGAAGAGGTGCCGCCGCCGGCCGCCGGGGTGGCCAATGCGTGCACCGCATCGTGCAGTTCGGGGTGCGCCGACAGCTGCCAGCCGTGCAGCAGCACCTCACGCAGGTTGGACAGTGCGGTCTCGGTGTCGATCCCGGTGGCCAGGTGGCTGTAGACGGCGGCGACGGCGGGGGTGCGGCTCTGCCCGGCGGCGCAGTGCAGCAGGACCCGCTTGCCCTCCCGACGCAGCCGCAGCACCTCGCGGGCGGCCTGGTCGACGACGTAGTGGAGGTTGGCGTTGTTCCCGTCGCTGTCCACCAGCCAGACGCGCACGTGCTCGGCATCGGCACCGGGCAGGACGGGGTCCGTGCCCATGCGGCACAGCGACACCACCGCGTCGACGTCGACCGGCTCACCGCCCTGGAGCAGGGCGAGGTTGCCCAGCACCACCCCGGGGTCGTGCGGGTGGGGGATGGCGAAGCCGCGGGGCGCACCGGCCGGAGCGGGCACGCGGGCGGCCGAGGGCCAGCCTGCGGCGTCGTCGCTCCCGCCGCGGGCGGTGAGCACTGCCAGCCGGACCAGGTCGGCCTGCCGGTGGCCGGGCCAGCCGTGGACAGCCTGCTGCCACTGCAGCGGGATGCCGGAGCAGCCCCAGCGCGCGCCGAGCAGGGCGCCGGCGATCGCCGCGACGGTGTCGGTGTCCGTCCCGGCCCGGACCGCCGCCTCCAGGGCGAGAGACAGGTGCTGGGTGGGGAAGCTGCCCCCGGCGGGGTTCAGCTCGGGAACGGGCGTGCGCGCGATGGCCGACCAAGCGGCCTGGAACGCGTGAACGACCCAGCCGTTGTTGCCGAAGTGGTGCGGGGGGTGGGCCTCCGCCTCGTCCAGCCGCTCGGCCCACAGGGCTCGGCGCTCCGCGGGGAGCAGGTCCAGTCCGGCGCGTACGCCGTCGAAGGTGCCCTCCAGCACCGCGGTACGGATACCGGAGCACCACAGCACGCAGGCGTCGGCGCAGTCGGGATCGGGGTGGGTGAGCGCGCTGACCGCGACGGCCGCCTCGGCCATCTCCGCGGCGTCGCCCAGGTGGGCGAGGGCGACGATCCCGGTACGCATCAGTGAGCCATTGCCGGCGCTGTTCGCCTTGGCGGCAGTGAAGCTGCGGGCGACCTCCAGCATGGCCGCGCCCGGAGTTCCGGGCGCACGGCCGGCGGCATTCAGAACAGCTTTGGTCTGGTTCCCGACATCACTGGCGCCCTCCCTCAGCCAGCGCTGGAAGTTCGCCGCGATCGCGTCGAGGGCCTCGGGGGCGCGCAGATCGGCTCCGGTCGCCGCTACATCGGCGATGCACACCTGCATCTGGGTGTCGTCGGAGTACTCGCCGGGCTCGTACGGCCCCAGCCCGCCGCCGATCATCTGCGGCTGCTGGTCCTCGCGCAGCCTTGCCGCGAACTCGTAGGGCACGCCCAACGCGTCGCCCACGGCTGCCCCGAGCAGTACGCCGGCGGCCCGGTCGATGCCCAGGGAGTCCAAGTAGGGCTGGGGTTTACGGGCGTGGACCATGAGGCCTCCATGTGGTGCGGCGGCGCACGTTCATGAGCCGGGCAGTGGCGGGCGGGCAGCGATTCTAGGCGTGAGCAGTCGGGGGTGGCACAGCCGCAACCGGCAGGCTGAAGAAGTCGGCTCATCGGCGGCCTGGTGCTGCGCCGGATTGACACGACACCTCGATTATCGTCAAGGAGACGATAGTGAGTGCTTGTCAGGACGGGCGGCAAAGGGGTTCACGGCAGTACTCGTGTGGCGAACTCGCCCGGTCGAACGGCGAGGGAGGCCACATCGACCGATGGGCAGCCGCTCACCGACCTCGTGGCCGTGTCTCCGCAGGGGCTCGACCGGGGAGTGTGCCGAGTCGTGATTGGTATGCGGGATGTGCCTTCGCGGCACGGTCCGGTCCGGTGGAGCGTCTTACTCGACGCGAGTGCAACTGAGCAACCAAGGTTGGGAGTTAACCGATCGCACCTGCCGATCGCCGAGTACGGCCCGTACCCCGAGCGGCTGCCCCGTGACTGGCGGTGTCCCGTCTCGGTGAGGTTCAGCCGATGCCGTCAGGAGCGAGCGAGTGCCGAGCGGCGAAACCAGGTCGACGTAGGTCAGTGCGGTACCCGATCATGCGTTCATGCCCCTGGAAGAGACTCTTGCCCGAGCCGATGCAGACCTGGCCGCCGGCCGGGTTCCCGTCGCGCGCCAGCGCCTGCGCGGTCTCATCTCGTCCTTCCCGCACGACCTGACGCTCCGCCGTCGTCTGGCCGAGGTGTACCGGCTCTACGGCGACGCCGCCGAGGCCGGACGCTGGATGTACCTCGAAGAGGACCGGAACGCCGACGAGACCGCTGCCTTCGAGGCCCGGTACGGGTCTCCCGGGTGGCGGATGAAGGCCCTCGCCTGGCAGGGCCCCGAGGCGAAGGCCGCCACCGCTTTCGCGGAGGGGCAGTTGGTCGCGGTGCGGACCGCCTGTGCCGAGGAGTTGGGGCACCCCGTCGACTGGGACGACCCCGCCTCCTACCGGGACGACCTGGCAGGGGGGCACGAGGCGCCCTCCGAGCCGTGGACGGTCGGCGGTGTGCTGGCGGGCGTCGGCTGCCTGGTGGCGGCCTTCGTGTTCCTCGCGATCTGGGTGAATGGACTCGTTGCCCTCTTCGACTGACTCGGTTCACCGGGGCTGGTGGGGAGCGCCGTTCGAGGTTCGGTGAGGCCGTCCGGAACCGCCGTGAACGGGACCCCGGTGACGAGTGAAATGATCTCGCGGTGTCTGGTGTGATCAAGGCTTCGGAGCCGCCCTGGACAGCCCCGTTCACCGGGCTGAGCACCCGCCTGTTCGGCAAGCCGGTGACCGTACTGCGGCGCGAGGGCGCTGATGCGGTCCGGAGGGGCCGACCGTGGAGTCTCCCGCTGGAGGACCGGGTCCTGCCGGCCGTGACGTACTGACGCACGAACTTGACGATGCGCCGGCTCGCCCCGCTCTTCGGGGTGTCCAAGTCGGCAGCGGACCGCATCATCGACCACCTCGGGCCGATGCTCGCGCTCCGACCCCGCAGGCGGTTCGCCAAGGACACCGTGCTCGTCGTGGACGGCACCCTGGTCCCCACCCGGGACCACGCGGTGGCGGAGCAGCCCAAGAACTACCGCTGATCGACCAACCACCAGGTCGTCATCGACGCCGACACCCGCCTGGTCGTCGTGGTCGGCCGGCCCCTGCCCGGCAACCGCAACGACCGCAAGGCATGGGAGGAATCCGGCGCCGAAGCAGCCATCGGCAGAACACTCACGATCGCCGACGGCGGCTGTCCCGGCACCGGGCTCGTCATGCCCCACCGTCGACGCAAGGGCGAAGACCTTCCGGACCGGAAGGAAGCACACAACAAGTCCTACAAGCAGGTCCGCGCCCGCGTCGAGCACGTCTTCGCGCACATGAAGACCTGCAAGACCCTTCGCCACTGCCGCCTCGGAAGCGACGGAGTCCACCACGCCATGCCGGGCACTGCCCGGGTGCACCACCTCACCCTCGCCGGACAGACGAGAGGCTCGTACGACGGCCAAGCACTCCCGAGGCAGCTCGGAGATCATTTGCGGAACAGCTTTCAGCCAGGTGTCTGCCGCCCATACGGTCTTCTGCTCTGTGCCGAGGCCTCTGAGCAGGAGGAACGACGATGAGCATGTACTTCGACATCGGTGATGAGACACTGTGGAACCCGTCGAACGGTGTCGGCCGCCTCTTCCTGCGGCAGGTCGAGGTCTTCGAAGTGGAACTTGAACTGCCCTCAGGAATCGGCCAGGACAAGTACAGGGGCGACCCGGACACACTTGAGGTCGATCCGGTCGTGTACGAGGAGTTCACACGCAAGCTGGTCACCTGGCACTGCCGCACGGGCCACTCCGTGATGCTCGCTCTCTCGGAAGGGTTCGTGGCGACGGCGGTCGCGCTTGCGCGGCGCGCGGGAATCGAGGTGGAGATGTCCGGACCGGGAGCCGGACATGTGCCTGGTGGCGTCCAGCGCGACGTGCAGGTTCCCGGTGATCCCCGTGTCACGTCGGCCGCTGTCGTCACCGCCCTGGACGCGCGGGCGCAGGAGATGGACCACTGGACGGCTCACTGAACGAGTCCACCCGAGCGGGGAACGGCGCCTCCTCCATCCCGGTGCCGGCCGACCCCCCCCGCCGGAAGCATGGTCGTGACCGATGGCTGCTCTCTGCGGTGGTTACCTCATGGCTCCCGGCCGACCCCGAAGCACCGGCAGGACACCGCGACGTTCCCGCCGGCCTCTTCGCCATGACGCATGACGGCCCGGCGCCGCTTGGCCTCACGGTCGAGCGGCGGCGCGACGGAGCTGGATTTCGGCAGGTGGGTCTCCGCAGTGATCGAAAACCCAGGCGCCGATGATGAGCGTCAGTTCTGGACGGTGGGGACGGGCTGTTCGGCTTCGGCGGGTGTGCTGATCGGGGCGCCGTCACAGCGCCAGCAGGTCCTCGGCCGACGGCCGTGGCGTTGTCCCACTTGTCGACCGCGTAGACCGCGTAGACGTACGACTCGCCGTCCGGGACATTGATGCACAGCGCGGCCGTCGGGTCGTCCTGGCCCAGGACGCAGGTGCCCAGGAACTTGACCGAGCCGTCGGCCTGCCGGACTCCGCGCAGGGCGCGGTAGGAGGCGATGTCGTCCTCCGTCGAGGCGTTCCAGCGCAGCAGCATGCCGTCGGCGCGCGGCGTCGCGGTCAGTCCGGTGACCGGCCGCGGTGCGACACGGTCGGCGGTGGTCACCGTGACGGTGGGGGAGGGAGCGGACTCGTTGCCCTGCCAGTCGGTGAAGACGACACCGTAGGTGTAGGTGGTGTCCAGCTCCCAGCTCTCGTTGTAGCAGACGAACGAGTACTCCTTCCGGCTGGGGTTGAACGTCCCACTCTCCTCGGCGCACCGGACCCGCACCGCGTCCGCGCCGAGCCGGGTGCCCTCGGAGCGCAGCACCGTGAAGTAGGCGTCGTTGATCAGCTCGTCGAGCGTCGGGTGCTCCGGGGCGTTCCAGGTGAGCAGCACCCTGGCCCGGCCCGGCGTCACGTGCAGGTTCACGGGCGCGGCCGGGGCCGCGCGGTCGATGCCGTCGGAGGTGACGGGCTTCGAGTACGGGCCCGGGGTTCCCCGCCGCGTCGAGGGCGCGCACGACATGGGTGTGCGGCGTTTCGTCGTGGCCCACGGAGTGCGTGTACGAGGTGCCGGTGAGTTCCTCCACCAGCGTGTACGAGCCGGTGGCCGGGTTCCTCTCGTACAGCTGGTAGGCGACCGCGTCCGGCACCGCGTTCCAGCCGAGCACCATTCCGTTGAGGTCGCCGTGCGCGGTGAGCCCGGTGGGGGCGGCCGGACCCGTGCGGTCGGGCGTGGTGACGCCCTGGTCGGCGGTGCCGGTGGACTCGTTGCCGGCCTTGTCGATCGCGCGGACCTCGTAGTAGTACGTCTGGCCGGTGGGGGGCGGGGTGTCGGTGTACGCGGTGGAGGTCGTGGTCGCCGGCGGCTCGGCGGGGTACGCGCTGCCCTTGAGGCGGCGGTAGACGCGGTAGCCGGCGAGGTCCATCTCCTTGTTCTTGGACCAGGTGATCTTGGCCTTGCCGGTCGCCGTGCCGTACGTGACGGTGATGCCCTTCGGGGCGCGCGGCTTGACCTTGTCGACGGTGGACGAGGTCCGCGGCGTTTAGCTGAACTTGACGTTGGCGGCGCCGGTCCAGTTGACGAAGTCGATGCGCAGGGTGTGCTTGCCGGGCGGAATGGTGACGTTGACCGTCTTCTTGACCGTCGTCGAGACGTTCTTCCACAGGTTGACCTTGCGGACGCCGTCGAGGTAGACGCGGATGCCGTCACGTGTTTCGACCGGGAAGGCGAAGGGGCCGCCGGAGCCGAAGTCGCGGGTCACCGTCCAGCGGACACCGAAGTGGTCCTTCGGCAGGCCGGAAGCCGGGGCTTTCGTGCCCCAGTTCTGGTCGATCTTGGAGTCGCAGTCGGTCTTCTTCGGCTTGCCGGAGAAGGTGGTGTTCGCGAAGAACTGCCGCTTGTAGACCGGCGAGGCGCAGGTGGTCGCGGCGGAGGCAGGTGTGGCGACGGCGGTGAGCAGGCCGCCCGTGGTGGCGAGCACGAGCGCGGTCGCGGCCGCGGAGGTCGTGCGTCTGGCTGGGTTCATTCGGTCCTCTGGTCAGGCTCGGGACGGCGGACGCGGCCGTCCTGATCACGACTCGCGCGCAGGGGCGTTGGTTGTACGGCCGTGGGGACGTGGGCCGGCGCTCACCCGACGCGACAGTCGGGCCACCAGCCTGACCACCTGCAGAAATCTCCACCTCGAACGAGCCGAAAGGGTCCGTCGGCAAGCTGACGGCTCCTCATGCAAGATCGAGACCAACGCGATCAGGCACACCGAACCCGGGGCCTTGGGATTCATGACCCGCCGGCTGGCGCAATCGCTGGACGAGGCCTTTTGCAGCAACGAATTTTGGTCGTGGCTGCGCCGATGTGCAGCCCGCACGCTGCCCGGGCCCGGCAGCCTGACGACACGCCAGACAGGTTCCACCACGCACGGTGCGCGCGCCCTAACATCCCGTCAGGAAATGATCGAGGCCCTCGGGCTGCAGAAGGCGAGAGAAATGATCGCACGAAGAGACCTTCTCGTGACCGGGGCCGCTGGTGGGGCGGCCCTGGTTCTTCCAAGGCCTGAAGGGGCGATGGCACTCCCCAACGGGACCGCGGTGGCCCCGAGGGCCGGGTCTGCCGGCAAATTCCCAGTCCCCACCCTGGATCCCACGACCGTTCCGAAATACGTCACCAACCTGGTGATTCCGCCGGTGATGCCGAAGGCTCGTCACTCGCAGCGGCACGGCATCGACACGTACGTCATCGGTGTCCGGCAGTTCAGCCAGCAGGTATTGCCGCCCACTCTGCCGTCCACCACTGTGTGGGGATACGGTTCGCTTGAGGACCGCAACACGTTCAACTACCCCTCGTTCAGCATCGAGGCCAGGGTCGACCGGCCTGTCCGGGTCACCTGGGTGAACGACCTTGTCGACAGCCGCGGCCGGTTCCTTCCGCACCTGCTGGCGGTCGACCCCACCCTGCACTGGGCGAACCCGCCGGGCGGCATGGCCGGGCGCGACTCCCGGCCGACCTTCACCTCGACGCCGGGGCCGTATACCGGACCCGTGCCGATCGTCACTCATCTGCACGGTGGGCATTCGACCGAGGAGAGCGACGGCTACACCGAAGCGTGGTACCTGCCACGCGCGAAGAACATTCCTCGCGGATTCGCCACCGTGGGCTCGTTCTACAACGAGTTCCGGGAGGAGTTCGCCCATGCGCACGGCCTGAAGTGGGAGCCGGGTACTGCGACCTTCCAGTACGCCAACGACCAGCGGGCGGCGACCCTCTGGTTCCACGATCACACCCTGGGCATGACCCGGCTCAACGTCTACGCCGGACCCGCCGGGTTCTATCTGCTGCGCGGCGGCGAGTCCGACCTGCCCAAGGGGGTTCTGCCCGGGCCGGCGCCCGCCTTCGGCGATCCGCCGGGCACGCGGTACCACGAGATTCCCCTGGCCATCCAGGACCGCTCGTTCAACTCGGACGGCTCGCTGTTCTACCCCACGAGCCGGGAATTCTTCGACGGGTTCCCGGGGCCGTACATTCCCACCACCGATGTACCTCCCATCTGGAACCCCGAATTCTTCGCCAACACCATGGTGGTCAACGGCCGGACATGGCCGAAGCTCGAGGTCGAACCGCGCCGCTACAGGCTGCGCCTCCTCAACGGGTGCAATGCCCGGTTCCTGATTCTGAAGATCGCGGACAGCCCGACCGCCCGGCCGGCCCAGTCAGCCCTGCCGTTCTGGCAGATCGGCAACGAAGGCGGATTCCTGCCCGCACCGGTGCAACGGGAGCGGCTGCTGTTGGCCAACGCGGAGCGGGCCGATGTCATCGTTGACTTCACCGGGATTCCGGAAGGCACCGAGCTGTACCTCATCAACGAGGGCGCGGACGAACCCTTCGGCCGGGGCGAACCAGGTGTGGACTTCCCCGTGGCGGATCCGGCCACCACCGGTCAGGTGATGAAATTCGTGGTCGGCCCACCGGCGAGTAAGGACACCAGCGTCCCGCCGGATCAGCTCAGACTGCCCAGGACCAGGCCACTCGGCTCGCCGAGCGTCACACGTCGGCTCTCCCTCAACGAGGTGCAATCCAGCAGCCCCCAGGTGCCACCGGGAACGCCGGTCCAGACTTTGCTCGGGACGGTCGACTCCGTCGGCAATCCGGTGTTGCTCGACTGGGCCGATCCGGTCACGGAGAACCCAAGGCTGAACGCGACCGAAACATGGGAGCTGTACAACTTCACGGTGGACGCCCACCCGATCCACATCCATGAGGTGGCGTTCGAGGTGGTGAACCGGCAACCGTTCGACGGGTCACCCATTCCGCCGGAGAGCTGGGAGCGTGGCTTCAAGGACACCGTGATCGCTTATCCGGGAGAAATCACCCGGGTGAAGGCCCGGTTCGACCACCCTGGTCGCTTCGTCTGGCACTGCCACATCGTCGAGCACGAGGACAACGAGATGATGCGGCCGTACCAAATCGGAGGCAGGCGCAAGAAGGACCACTGACGGGTCAGCGCACGTTGTCGGTCACAGCGGTGAAGCCACCACCGAGGCGGTCTACAGCAAACAGCTCCGGCCCATCCGCGCGGACTACGCCGGTGGCGCGGGCGACGTACGACAGGTGGACGCGTACGACGTCGTCCCCGCTCTCGATGCCGAGGGACACGACCTCGACCAGGTCGCCGAGCCGGCGCTGCAGCGCAGCCTGGACGGAGAGTTCGAGGGTGCTCATCAGTTCGGGGCTGGAAGACACTCTCTCAGAGTCCCGAGGCGCGCCTCGGGTGTGCTGCGAGATCAAGAGGCCCTGCCGCCCATTCGGGCGACAGGGCCTTTGACCTGCTATTTCTCTGTGCCCCCGGCAGGATTCGAACCTGCGACACCCGCTTTAGGAGTTTTCCCGGAGCGGGGCTGTGACCTGCGGAGACGTGGGCCGCAGGGTGTCTGACCAGGGGAAGGACTCCTTCGCAGTTCTCACGTGTTCACGGTGCTTCCCGTCCTCATGTGTGCTGAATGCGTGCGGTGGATGTCGTCCGGCCAGGCGCGCGCCTGCCTCACTGCACTCTCACTGGCGCCGACCGTGGCTGATGGTGGCGTCATCGGCCGGTTCCGTTGTCGGTGCTGGTGGCTAGGGTCGCAGTCGCGTGTTCGGCTTCCGGGGTTGTTCCAGCTCTGAAGGGAATGGTTGCATCTTCGGCCTGTCTGAGGCGGCCCGGGAACAGTTCGGGACCCAACCGACGGTCGGGCTTCGGCGATGGCCAAGCGATGACCTGCCGGCGCCGGCCGCGCATCACTTCTCGCCGCGGGTGAAGGCTGGTGTCAGCGGTCAAGTAATTCCCCACGATCTTCATGATCAGCGTCACGTAATTCCCCACCCAGGCTGAGGCCGTGACGGGCCGCCCGATCACCGAGTGTGCGGCTGGTCCGGTCAGTCAAGGGCGCCTTCGGCGGCGCTTCGCGCTGGCCTTACGGCCACCCTGGACAGCCCTGACCAGCCTGAACGACGGTCTGGCTATCGGGCGGCCCGGGAATCTCTGGCGCCCTGGGGATCCCGACGCACGGTCACCGTCCCCATGTCCACGGCGGTCGCGGCGTCAGAGTCCCCCTGGCCCATTACGTGACGTTCGGGGTGGGGAATTGGCTGACCGTCGACAGGCTGGCGCACGCTTTCCAACTGCGTTGGTGCCTGGCTGAGCTGGGTACAGGACCGTTCACCCGCGTCCATCGGGCGGCTGGATCACGCGGCGCGCCTGCTGTGTGGTCCCGTCTGAACGGCCGTGAACGGGACTGGATGAGACGGAAACTGAGACGGGGACGGGGGAGTCTGCCGCTGGATCGAGTGACCTTCTGCCCACTTCGTCGGCTCTTCCGCTCGTCCCATGGCTCGCCCTGGGGCATCAGGCGGATTCAGTCTCAGTCGGGCAGTCCCCAGAAAGAGCCGTGCAGGCCGACTTCTGCGAAGTAGGCGCCGGCAGCGGCGGGGTCGCGGCGGGTGTAACCCGAATCCAGGCGTCCGGTGTACCAGTCACTGGCGAAGTGCCACAGGGTGCCCAGATCCATGACGTAGCCGCGCTCCTGGCCCGTCTTCCGCAGCCAGGTGTCGACGCAGTCGGCAGAGCAGAACAGGCGCTGGTTGCCGCAGGTGTGGACGACGTCGTCCCAGGCCCGGTGCATGGGGGTGAGGAAGTGGGCCACCTGGTCGCCCTTCGGGGGCGCGTCTCGGCCAACCACCCAGGCGTGCGGGGTGTCGCAGGCCGGACAGCGGGTGGCGACCAGGACATCGGGCTCGTCGCGGAGCAGGTGAGGCATGGCGAACGAGTCCCAGGCACAGCCGCCCCACCACAGGGTGTGCGTCCCCATCACGGAGAAGCCGAGCGGCACGGACGCGAACGGGTGGGCCATCACGACCTGGTCGTTGTCCTGCGGGTCCAGGACGACATCGTGACTTCCGTGCAGGGTGCGCAGTTCCTGCCGCACCTGGGCGGGGGCGAGCCCGGTGAGGGCGGCGAGTTCTGGCACGCTCGGAGCACGGCCGGTGCGGGCGAATCCGTGGTAGACGGCCAGGCGGACTCTCTCCGTACCGTGACGGCTCGTCGGTTTTGCTGAAGCGTTCCCGGTCATTCTTGTGATTCCTTCGCTGGTTGCGGCGATGAATCCAGGGTGCGCCTCGAGGAGATCCGGGGCTTGAACGCTCGTGCGGCACAATCGGGACATGACCTCCTCCGCAGAGCGCGCCGCCTACTGGCAGGTTCCCGGGCTTGCCCTGGAGGTCATGGACGCTCGCTTCGAGCACTACGCCTATCCGATGCACGCCCACGACACGTACTCCTTCGGAGTCACCGACAGCGGCGCCCAGTCGTTCGTGTGCAGGGGAGCGCGGCACGTCAGCGCGGTGGGACTGGTCATGGCGTTCAATCCGGACGAGCCCCACGACGGACAGTCCGCCGTCCCCCACGGGTACCGCTACCGGATGCTGCACCTCGGCGAGGACCTTGTCCGGGACGTTCTCGCCGACGCGGCTCCCGGCAGCGCCGGATTGCCGCTCTTCGACACCCCGGTGGTGGACAACCCGGCCCTGGCCCGAGCCGTGGCCCGCCTCCACACCGCGGTCGTCGACAACGCATCCCGATTGGTCGTCGAGGAACACCTCACCGCCGCCGTACTGGCCCTGAGCCGCGATGCCGCCACGCGTCCGGCACGTCTGCCGGACCCGCGGGGCCGGGTGGACCTGACCGCCATGGAACGGGCCCGCAGTCTGCTGAGGCGACGATTCGCCGAGAACATCGCCGCCGATGACCTGGCCCGGGTGGCCGGCTGCAGTCGCTTCGCGCTGTACCGGGGCTTCCGTGCGGCGTACGGTTTTGCCCCCAGCGACTACCAACGCGATCTGCGATTGCGCCGAGCCCGTGCACTCCTGGCCGACGGCACGGCGCCGTCGATGGCAGCAGCCGAGGCCGGCTTCGCCGACCAAGCACATCTCACCCGGTGGTTCACCCGCACCTACGGGATCACCCCGGCCGCCTACCGCACGGCGCTGCACAGCGACGACCACCCATAGCAGAACGCAGCGCGAAGGGTCTGGTCATACCGCTGACGGCGGCTGTCGCGCGGGAGGCCGCTCGGGCCGTCGCAGACCAGCAGCACGTCCGCGACGCCGCGGATCTTGCTCTCGGTGAGGACCCGCAGCCAGTACTTTGCGCCCTCGCCGTTGCCTCCGATCCCCCGGCCGAGGAGGTCGCGGTGGCCCCCGGCGGCGAGGGCCACGGCCATGCAGACCGGCCGGTCGGTCACGTGTCCGTCTCTGCCTCTCACGGTCACGCGGTCGATGAAGACGACCGGGCAGACCGCGTCCGGCGGCCGGTTCTGCCGCTCGACCACGCCGGCTGGCACGCTGGCGGTGATCGTGGAGATCGTCGACTTCGGCACCTCCGCCCCGTAGACCTCGGCCAGGTGCGCGGAGATCTCCCCGCGGGGCGGCCCCTTCGCGGACAACGACAAGACCATCTCGTCCACCCCGCCGAGCCGGCGCTGCCTCTGCTTGACCAGCCAGGGCTCAAAGGCTCCCGCGTGATCTTGGGGGCCTCCGGCTCGACCGGGCCGGCCTCGGTCACCACGGTCTTCGCCCGCCGTCCGTTGCGGCAGTTCTCCCGCCCGCCCTTGGTCCGCTCACCGGGCTCGTGGCCCAGATGGGCGGCCGGCTCGCCCCCGGCGCGGACTCCGGCACCCGCTTGGCCGGCTGCCGCTGGGGGGTGCCCCCTGCGGGGACAGTCCGTCTTCGCCGGCCGGGCCCACTGCGTCGGCCTTCGCCCGCGCCGTCGGCTCGTCCAGCAGCGCGTCGTCCGCAGCTTCGGGCGTCCCCACGGGGGCCTCCTCGGCCTCAGTATCACTCGTCACGTCAGTCATCAACTGTCGTTTTCAGCTGGGGAGTTGCGCCGGCCACCGTACAGACCCGACCATGCTGGATACGGGCGTCACCCTTCGTCCCGGGCTGGCCGAGGCCGTTGACAGGCTCTACGCCGCAGGAACTGATCGCGTCTCTTTGGCTGCGATCAGCGGCGCACAGCGCCGGTTCACCGTCTTCCTCTCGGAAGACCTCACCTGTTGCGTCACCTGCATGGGTTGACCAGCGACCCCATTGTGTCAACCGTTTGTTCTCTGGTGTCGAACCCGGACCGTTTGTCCGTGGGCTTGGACGGCCAGGCATGATCACGACATGGACGGAGTGGAGCAGTTGACACGGGCCGCCAAGGACGGGGAGGCGGCTGTGGTGGCAAGGTTGCTGAGTGCGGGTGCCGGGGTGGATACCCCGAATACGGCTCGGCGTACCGCACTGGATCTCGCGGCGCGGGAGGGACATGCCGAGACCGTCCGCCTGCTCCTTGCGGCGGGGGCAGATCCGCAACAGCAGACGGGTGAGTACGACGAGTCGACGCCGCTGTGCCAGGCGGCGATGCACGGGCACACAGAAGTGGTGAGGGTCCTTCTCGATGCCGGTGCCCCCATCTGTGCCCAGGGCAGGATGGGGCACGTGCCATTGGTGCTGGCAGCGACGTCCGGAGACCAGGGACACCCGCAGACTGTGGACCTGCTTCTGGACCACGGGACGGACATCGATGCGGTGATGAAAGACAAGACATCTCTGGAGTGGGCGGCCCTCTTTGGGCAGGTGCCGATGGTGCACCATCTGCTCGCTCGCGGCGCGACGCCAACGGGGAAGGCGCTGAGGAAGGCACACGAACACGCGAAGCGGTTCCCGAAGGCCGCAGAGCGGTACGCGCTCATCATCGATGCCCTGCATGCCGCTGGTGTCGAGGACTGAACCTCCGGCCGTCCGACCTGGCTGACAAACGGTCCAGGTTCGATGTCAGAGGACACCGTTGTAAGTTGCGTGTTCGCCAGGGCGTCGCCGCTCAGGGACAGCTGTCCGTAATAGCCCTGGTACTCGGGCTTGGGCGTGGCCTGTATCAGCGTCTCATGGAGATCGATCAACTTCTCGTACTGGCGCCGGGCCAGCTCGTTCTTGACGGGCATCCTGCACAGCTCCCCACCATCCGCGCGCACAGCACGTGTGCTGCAAGCCCGGAGGCCCTCCCGTCTGCCGGACGGAAGGGCCTCTGACCAGGTACTTCTCTGTGCCCCCGGCAGGATTCGAACCTGCGACACCCTCATTGGATCTGCACCCAAGTCAGTTCCACAGGCGGTGTCCTCCCTGCGGACTCTCGTCGGCAGCTGCCTGCACCCGACATCGCCGGCCGGCCACATGTGGCGGTGCGCTGCCGCTGCGGTCAGGGCGCCTTGAAGAGAGCCGGGAAGCGGGGAGCGAGCCAGAGCTTGCGGCCCCAGGCGAAGACACGGCCCTGGGCTACGGCACTCCACTGGTCGCGGCGGCCGAGTGCCATCAGGAGGAAGGTGACCGGCTCGGTGAGGATGGTGCAGTCCGGGCGGTTCGGTGGCTGCGAGCCGACAGACACCGCGCCGTTGGCTACTGTCACGCCGAATCGGGCACCACCCCACAAGCGGATTGAGTAGCGGGCGGTCAGCCCGGCGGTGCGGGCGGTGTCGGTCACTCGTGGCATGGCCGTGATCAGGAACGGCAGGGTCAACTCGACCCGGGCCCGATCGATCATGTGTGGACGGCCCAGTGCACGGGCGAGATCGTAACCGTGGCCAAGCATGTGCGTGAGCAGGTACGACCCCAGTACATGCGGACCCATCGGACCCAGCGGGGTGACGACGGTTCCTTCCGCGGCACCCTCGTCCAGCGCCTTCAGGCAGGCATCGGCCTGCGCCACGATCATCGCGGCCAGCGGCTCGGCCCCACGCTCGTCGAACTCGGCGAGCGCTCGCTCATTGGCCGCGGCGAGGCTCTGCGGCGTGCCGTCTCCGTAACTGCGTGCGCGTCCTGCCGCGATATCGGCCATCAGTTCGTTGGCCTGCGCCAGATGCGCTGCCGCCTCCCCGACGTTCCACTCCGACCCGGGTACCGGAAGTCTCATGTCGGCGCCCCGGCGCAGCAGCGCGGCGATTTCCTCGGCGGTATCGCGTACGGCCGCACCAAGCCCCTCGGGCAGAGGGTCCCGCACGTCCTGCCCAGCCACTGATTCCACGCTGTTGCCATCCTTGGTCTCGTGCCCGTGCCGGACGTGTGCGCAACCGAGTGGCGAACGCGTTACGGATCACCCGGAGTCCAGAAGACCAGGCAACGGAGGCTGCGACAAGACCCTGAGCAGGCTGCCTCTGGTCGGCCGGTACAACAGGATGCTCGGGCGGATCTCCGGCCGGCCGACGTGGCCGCAGGCATGCGGGCAGGGCACCCACTTCCAGGGCCGGGCGTGGGGCGCGCTGGGACTCGCGGGAGCGGTCGGGGTCGCGGCGGTCGCGCGGCGCCGTTCGACGCGGATCGTGGCGGCCTTGAGGCCGGCGGCGTCTTCGATCTCGCGGGCGGTGCGGAGGGGCGGGGCTCCGGTTCTGGGGCCGGGCGCTCGATGTGGTCACGGGCGAACGTGGCCACGGCCGCCCTGCCGGCCAACGCTGCGCCCTCGTTACCGCACATTTGTTTGATCCGGATGGGTGGGGTTACTTGGTGATGTTCGCTGGTGGCCGTTGCGCCTCGGGCTCTCGTGCGGATGCGGCCGCCGGGCCGGGGCGATGGGCCTGGGGACAGGCGAGGGAGTTGGTCAGGGTGAGTGTGGTGGCAGCGCAGGGAGGGGGCGGGGGAGGTTCCAGTGGCCTGTACGACGTACTGGAGCTGGTTCTCGACCGAGGGTTGGTGATCGACGCGTTCGTGCGGGTCTCCCTGGTCGGAATCGAAATCCTGAAGATCGATGTGCGGGTCGTGGTGGCGAGCGTGGACACCTACCTGCGGTTCGCCGAGGCTTGCAACCGCCTGGACCTGGAGGCAGGGCCGCGCAAGCCGGTCGGACTGCCGGAGATCGTCGGCGGCCGGCTCACCGGTTCCGGCAGTCAGGCCAAGACGAAGGGGGCGCTGTCCGGCGCTGCGCAGGCCGTCTCCGATGTCTTCCAGCAGGCGCGTGACGAGGGCCGCGAGAGGGAGACCGCCCGGCCGCCCCACCGCCGGGATGAGGAACGGTGAGCACCTACGGCTACGGCATCATCCACAGCTCACACCCCCCGATTGCCTGAGCCCACGGCCGGCATCGGCGAGCCGCCACGCCCGGTGCGCCTCCTTCGGGAAGGCGACCTGGCCGCCCGCGTCGGCAGGTCGCGTCGCTTGGGGCGTGCATGCTTCGTGTCATGGCGGTGACGTTGGTAGAAGGCGCTCTATACAAGGGTGTTGACCTCGTATCTGTCCACCGTCACCCGTGACACTCCGGTTTCATGTCGCGCTGTACGGAGTGACCCCGGGCGAGGTCAGGCGCCTGCACTCCGGGGGGAGGCTCGCGGGCGCCGACGTGCAGGGGCAGGCCGGCTCCCCCGTGGCGGGTCTGCCCCTGGGCGAAGGGCCGGCCTGGGCGCCCAACACGTGGCAGGGCGCCCAGGTCTCTTCGGTGGGCGGGGTGGCAAAGGGCCGCTCTTCAGGCTCGCGGCAGCCTGCCGGTGCAGGCGCCCGGACCGGTCTGCCCATCCCTGCGTTTTGTTGCGGCCGACGGCGGGAACCGAGTGCGGGCGCTCTCCTCTGCGGAGGCGGTCCGGCCGTAGGGATCCCACCCCCTGACCCCATGGATGGAGGCCTTGCCGCCGACCGGTGTCGTGGACTCGCTTGCCGGGCAACTGGGCGGCCGGTCCCGCCTTCGAGCGGAAAATAAACAGAGGGCCGGGCTCTCGTGCATCCGATGGGATGCCGAAAATCCGATAAACCCTCACACCGTTCACCGTCAGGTCATACCGAACCTGAATATCCGTCATGAATGAGTCAGGATCCGCTGACTTCGGCGTGGAAGTGACCGCCCCGGGTGCCGGTGGCAACCGTCACGTCTGCATCTGCTCAGCAGGCCATGTGAAGGAGTCGGTGTGTTCGGTCATTACGTAGTCACACCGGTGAAGGCACATTTCGATCTGCGTCCCGTCCGGGGCTCGGGCGGCTGGCCGTCCCATGGTCGGCCTGCTTTGATCCTTCGCGTAGTGCCAACTCGCGGACACGAATTCCGGTACCGGGAGCCGAGCGAGCGAACGCTGCCATTCAGAAGTGCTCATTCGAAAGGGAACCACGCGTGATGAACCCCGTCCCCCAGGTTGCGACAGCCGAGATCTCCGATGCCGACCTGGACAACGTCTCCGGCGGCCTCGCGGGCGGCGGCTCCGGCGGTCTCTACGTCGAGACGCCGGCCGCAGCCGTCGCCTCCGACCTCCTGGCCGTCGCCACCCCCGAGGGCGTCGCGGCGGGTGCGGCCGTCCACACCGCCGCTCACTGACAGCAGCGTCCAGCCACCGACGGGTCCCGGATCAGATGATCCGGGACCCGTCGTGGTCGTTGCCGCGCAGACGGCGGAAGGGACGTTGGACCGCTCCTGCCGCAGCACCCGGGGTCACTTCGCGGGGCGTGCAGTCCGCGGCATGGAACGAGGACGAGCTGATCCGGGAGTCGGCTCCTGTCGCAGAAGAGCCGCCGGTGCGGCTGCACGACCTGCGGCACTGCGCGGCGACCCTGTCTCTGGCCGCCGGTTTGTACATGAAGGCCATCCAGACATTGCTGGGGCACTCCTCCTACTCGCTGACCGCTGACACGTACACCCTGGTACTGCCGCAGTTCGAGGAGGCTCAGGCCGAGGCCCCCGCTTGCTCTGGTTTCGCGCAAGTCGCCGGCGCGGCGGGACGTCGCCCAGGAACCGGGGGAGACGCCCGACGTTCCCACGGAAGGCGAAGTTCCCGCGGAGGACGCCGCTTGACCGGCGTTCCCATACAAGATCAAAAGGCCCCTCGGAGGCCAGCTCCGAGGGGCCTTTCTGATGCTCCGTGCCTGGTCAGACATGGTGCCCCCGGCAGGATTCGAACCTGCGACACCCGCTTTAGGAGAGCGGTGCTCTATCCCCTGAGCTACGAAGGCGGATCGTGACCCTGGGGGTCACAGGCGTCAGCGTACCGGATTGGGGAGGGTGGGGTCAGGCAAGGGGGACGTGGGTGAAGCGGGCGGTCATGTGGAGGTCTGCTTCGATGGACGCGGTTGTCTGTCGCAGGGCGGGGAGGAGGTGGTCGGTGCACTCCTCGTGGGTGTGGGCGGTCGCGTGCATGGCGATGTTCGCCGCGGCGATTCTCCGGCCCGTGCGGTCTCGGACGGGGGCCGCTATCGAGCGCAGGCCCTGTTCCAGTTCCTCGTCCGTCAGGGCGTAGGCCTGGGGCGTCAGGAGTGCCTGACCCAGGGCTGTGGCGTGGGCCGGGGCGCGGGTGCCCACCGTGATGTCGACGCTCATGATGCGGCTCGCCGCCGCGCGGGCCGTGTACTGGATTTCGTCGCCGGACGGGGTCAGGACCGCCAGTGACGTCGACTCGTGGACGCGGGACGCCAGGTCCTCCAGGTGCGGCTGGGCGATCCGGGAGAGTGAGGTGCGGGAGAGGGGTGGGAAGCCCAGGGACAGGACCCGCGGGGTGAGGGTGAACGTGCGGGTGCCGGGGGACTGGGTCACCAGGCCCAGGTGTTCGTGGGTGATCAGTGCCCTGCGGGCCGTCGCCCTGGTCAGGCCCGTCGCCTTCGCCACCTCCGTCAGGGTCAGGGCGGGTCTGTCCTCGTCGAAGGCCGTCAGGACCGTCAGGCCGCGGGCCAGGGATTCGATGAAGTCACGGCCCAGTTCCTGTTTGGACGCGGCAGTCCAGGCCGCCAGGCCGGAGGGGGGCGCGGGCGGCGCGGAGGGTGGGGTGTCGCGCAGGTCGCCTTCCATGGCCGAGACCGTTTCCCGCAGGCGGGGCAGCAGCGTCGTACGCAGGTCCCGCGCGGTGTGGCGGCTGGTGTGGCTCACCACGCTCGCCACGCAGGCGATCCGGCCCGTGGCCGGGTCCCGTACGGGGGCCGAGACCGCCACCAGGCCCGGTTCGATCAGCTGGTCGTCCAGCGACCAGCCCTCCTGGCCGGCTCGAGCGGTTCGGTTCGCGAAGTCGTCCGTCGGCAGGGGTGATCTCGGGGGTATTGCCGGGAAACCCTTGTTCTCCGGGTCGGCCGAGCGGCGCTCGTGCCAGCGCCGCCAGTCCTCGTCCGTCCATTCCGTCGCGAACAGCGCGCCCGGCGCGGTGCGTTCGGCGGGGAGCAGGTCGCCGATGCGGAAGCTCAGGGACATGGCGCGGCGGCGGGTCGCCTGGTGGATGAAGCGGATGCCGTCCCGGTCGCCGACCGCCAGGGACACCGACTCGTCCAGCTCGTCGGCGAGCGCGTCGGCGCGCGCGGCGAGCAGGGCGGGCAGACGGAGGGCGGCCAGGTAGGCGTTGCCCAGTTCCATCAGTCGGGGAGTGAGGACGACGTCCCGGCCGTCGAGGCGGACGTAGCCCATGCGGGCGAGTGTCGCCGTGATGCGGTCCACCGTCGAGCGGGCGAGGCCCGTCGCGCGCTCCAGGGCGCTCGGGCTCAGCGTCCCGCCGGCCTGCGTGAGCTGCCGCAGCACCGCTACGCCCCGCACCAGCGGGGTGACCGCCTCGGCGGGGGCGGCGCCGACGGCGCTGGCGGCCTCGGCGGCGTTCGTCGTCGTGTTCGCGGGCGTCGTGGGCGGCGGGGGCGTCGTGGGCGGCGCGGGCATCGGTTCGGTTCTCCCGTACGGGACGGTGGTCGTAGCAGGCCTACGGTAGTCCGGTCGGCCCGCGCGGCCCTCGGGCCGTCACCGCCGCGTCATCGCCGTATCACCGCATCGCCGTATCACTGCGCATCGCTGCATCACTGCCTGGTCACCCGCACCCGGTAGTTCCCCTCCAGATCCGCCGACGCCACGTCGACGCGTATGCGTGCCTTGGGGTCCTTGAACGTCTCGCCCGGTGCGAAGGTCGCGTCGGAGAGTTCCGTCTGGACGTTGGGGCTGCGCGTGCAGCCGTCGGAGTTCGGGTGGGAGTCGTGGACCGTGATCGGGCCCTGGCCGGTGTCGACCTCCGCGTCGACCTTGTAGATCAGGATGCCCGGCCGGCACACCTCCTCGTCGTTGCCGCCGCGGGTGCGCAGTTCGAGGGCGTAGCCGGTGTGTCCGTCGAGGGGGACGAGGACGAGTTTGGGGCCGCCCGCGCGTGCCAGCGGGGTCAGGGTGTACTCGGCCGAGCCCCGCTTGGCCGCGCAGCTCACCTGACTCGCGTCCAGCCAGCCCAGTTTCCACTTGTGCCAGCCGAGCAGGTCGTTGTTGGCGCCCCAGTCCTCGCTCATGATGTCCCAGTGGCCGACCGCGGCGCCGCCCTCCTGGGTGTAGAGGTCGGGCAGGCCGAAGACGTGGCCGTTCTCGTGGGGCAGGACGCGGTAGCCGGTGGTGTCGTAGGAGCCGGAGCCGTCGTCCTGGCGGGAGTAGATGAAGGAGACGTTGGCGATGGCGACGCCGTTGGCTACGGGAGCGTCCGTGTTGCCGGCGAACGTCACGGACAGGACCGTGTCCAGGGCGGAGGGGCCCGCGTTCGGGGTCATCAGTATGTTGATCAGGTCGTAGTCCCGGAAGTCCACGTCCGGGCCGGCTGCCGCCGCTATGTCCTCGACCAGTTGCCGGTAGCCGGGGTCGAACGGGGCGCCGCGCTCCACGCCGTACTCCTCGAATGGTCTCGGCATGCGCAGCCACTCGCGTATCGGGGTCTTCGGGCGGTAGTCCAGGCGGCCGTAGGAGGCGGTGCGGAACCACTGCTGGGTCTGCGGGAAGAACTCGTGGAAGCGGTCGAGCGCGCTGCCCTCGCCGGGCGCGTCGGAGAAGTCGACCATCAGGGTCAGGGCGTGCACGGTGCCGGTGGAGCGGGCGTAGCCGCCGTTGGTGGGGACGCCTTCCGACATCTGTACGGTGGCGGCGCCGCGGATCATGCAGGGGGCGAGGGCGGGGGAGAGGGACAGGCCGGCCGGTCCGGGCCCGGTTCCCGGGGCGCCCGCCGTGAGGTGCCCGGTCCCCGCGGAGGTGCTGACCGCGAGGGTCAGCACCGTGACGGAGGCGAGGGCGGCCACACGGCGCTTGCGTATCGGGTGGCGGGGCGGCTGCGGCTGCATACGTGAACCCTTCGCGCCAGGCAGCCACCGGTTTCCGGCTGCACCCTTGCGATCACCCTGTGTCGCGGGGGCGGTCGGCGCGCGTTGGAGCCGTCCGGTCGTGGGACGCCTCGCCCGGTCGTGGGAACGGATGCGGCCGGGTGGGTGCGGTTCGGGTCGCGCAGGGTTGGGGACGGGGTGGAGGGGACTCGGGCCGTGAAAAATCTCGCGGCGGGCGGTGGGAAAATGGCGGGGACCCCTTCCCCCGTTTGGCCATGGGCCCGAGCGGGACGGTGACCCGCTCACCGGATCGCTCCGCCGGCTCGTCGGCCCGTCCCTTGGAGCGGGTCATCGAGCGGCTTCCTGATCGCCGATGCCTGCAAGCCGCGGCAGCGGCTGGTTCAGCTGCAGGGTGCAGGGCATGATGCACGGCTGTACCGACGCCATCTGGCCCGCCGTCGGCATCCTGGTCCTGGCCGCCGCGACTGCGCTGACGCTCGTCAACGCCGGCCGCCCGGGCAGCACCACGGTGACCGGGTGCGGGTCCGGGTGCGGGTGCGGGGCCGGCTCCGGGGCCGCTTCCGGTGAGGGCGTGGAGGACGAGGTGGCCGTACCGGCCGTCGCTCACTGAGCGGCGGTACGTACCTCAGCGGAGCCAGGGCAGGTCCGCGCCCGCCTCGTTCGGCTGGAGTCCCTCGGCGACGATCTGCATGATCTCGCCGAGGGACTTCTGCTGTTCGGGGCTGAGCCGGTCGAACAGCGCCTGGCGTACGGCGGCCACATGGCCCGGAGCGGTGCGCCGCAGTACCTCCATGCCCTGGTCGGTCAGCACCGCGAACTGGCCCCGCTTGTCGGAGGGACAGTCCTCGCGGCGCACCCAGCCGTTCGTCTCCAGGCGGGCGATCGCGTGGGAGAGGCGGGAGCGGGTGATCTTGGCGTCCATGGCCAGTTCGGTCATCCGCAGCCGGCGGTCCGGGGCCTCGGCGAGCTTGACGAGGAGGCCGTAGTAGATGTGCGGCATGCCCGCGTCGCGCTGCAGCTGACGGTCGAGGTGGTCCTCGAGGAGGGCGGTGGCGTGCAGGTAGGAGCGCCAGACGCGCTGTTCCTCGGGGGTGAGCCAGCGGTGGGTCGCGGCGGGGGCGGGCTCGGGGGCAGGGGCGGGGGCCGTGTTCATGTGTCCACTGTACGAGGCCGCTCTTTGAAAATTAAACAAAACCGGCGTAGCCTTGGAGTGGAACTTTAGAGTTCAAGTAAATCGATCCCGCGTCACACCGCGTCGAGTCGAAGGGAGTCGCCATCATGTCCGCCACCTCGGAGTCCGCCGCCGCGTCCACCGCTTCGGAGCGCATGCCCGCCCTCTACCTCAGCCACGGCGCCCCGCCGCTCGCGGACGACCCCGTCTGGCCCGGCCAACTCGCCGCCTGGTCCGCCGGTCTGCCCCGCCCCAGGGCGATCCTCGTGGTCTCCGCGCACTGGGAGGAGGCCCCGCTGGCCCTCGGCGCCACCGAGACCGTCCCGCTCGTCTACGACTTCTGGGGCTTCCCCGAGCACTACTACCGGGTGAAGTACGCCGCCCCCGGCGCGCCCGAACTCGCCGACAGCGTGCGGAAGTTGCTGCGCGCCCCCGGCATGCCCGTGCAGGACGTCCCCGACCGCGGCCTCGACCACGGCGCCTACGTGCCACTCGTCGAGATGTTCCCCGCGGCCGACGTCCCCGTACTGCAGGTGTCCATGCCGACCCTCGATCCGGTCCGGCTCATGGACATCGGCCGCAGGCTCGCACCGCTGCGCGACGAGGGCGTACTGATCGTCGGCTCCGGCTTCTTCACCCACAACCTGGCCGCCCTGCGGTACACCGGCAACGGAGTGCCCAGCTGGTCCGCGGAGTTCGACGACTGGGGCCGGCGTGCCCTGGAGGCCCGTGACTGGGACGCCCTGCTGGACTTCCTCGGCAAGGCCCCGGCCGGCCGCTACGCCCACCCGCGCACCGAGCACTTCGCCCCGCTGTTCGTGACCATGGGCGTCGCGGAGGCCGGCGGCGAGCTGGATGCGCAGAGGTCGGTGATCGACGGCTTCTGGATGGGACTGGCGAAGAGGTCTGTGCAGTTCGGCTGAGACGTGCGCGTCTTTGCTGCGTAAGAGGAGGGTGTGGAGGGGCTGAGATTTTCCCGAGAGCCCGGGTTTGCGGCAACCTTCCGGTGGTCCGGTTCGTCCACAGGGGTGGGAGGCAGCTCGAGGGTGACGTACTGCGCTGTCGGTGTGAGGGGAGTCTCATTCCCTGGGATGCCGAAGAGTCCGCAAGACCCCGGAGAACTCCCGCATCCGCCCTGACCTGCGGTAACACGGGCCGACGGCAAAGACGCCGGACGGCTGCGGCGCGACAGGGTACTGCATGATCGGAAAATTGGGAGGCGGGTTGGGAATTCTGTCCCGATTCCAGTCGTTGTTTCCAACGGATGCAGGGCACCCGAGGAGAGTTCACCAGACTCCGTAGAGAGTGCCAGGCGTCCCAAGGACCACCCGCTGACCCACCATCGCAAGGGAGCACGCATGGCAACCCGCGCCGTCGCCCGTCGTCAGTCCGCCACCGGCGAGACGGTCGACGCGGCAAGCAGTGTTCGCGCCCACGGCGGCGAGATCGCCGACCGCGACCTGGTCGGCATGTACCTCGACGAGATCGCGCGTACACCGCTGCTCGACGCCGCCAAGGAAGTCGAGCTGTCCCAGCTCATCGAGGCGGGTGTGTTCGCGCGGCAGATCCTCGACGGGGAGGAGGAGTCCAGGACGGACGCCACCCGCGAGGAACTTGAGGAACTGGCCGCCCAGGGCGAGCGGGCCAAGGACGTCTTCATCCGCTCCAACCTGCGCCTGGTCGTCGCCGTCGCCCGCCGCTACCCGCGCAGCGGCCTGCCCCTGCTGGACCTGATCCAGGAGGGCAACGCCGGCCTGGTGCGCGCGGTGGAGAAGTTCGACTACCGCAAGGGCTTCAAGTTCTCGACGTACGCCACCTGGTGGATACGCCAGGCGATCACCCGCTCCATCGCGGACCAGTCCCGTACGATCCGGCTGCCCGTCCACCTGGTGGAGGAGCTGGGCCGTATCCGCCGGGTCCAGCGCGAGTTCAACCGGGAGCACGGCCGCGACCCGGAGCCCGCGGAGATCGCCGCGGAGCTCGGCTCGAAGCCCGAGCGGGTGACGGACGTCCTGGACTGGGCTCGTGACCCGGTCTCGCTGAACATGTCGGTGGACGACGAGGGCGAGACCCAGTTCGGCGACCTCCTGGAGGACACCTCCGCGGTGTCGCCCGAGCAGTCGGTGCTGACCCTGCTGCGCAGCGAGGAGCTCGACGACCTCATCGGCCGCCTCGACCAGCGCACGGCGTCCATCATCAAGATGCGGTACGGCATCGAGGACGGCCGCGAGCGCACGCTGACCGAGGTCGGCAAGGAGCACGGCCTCACCCGCGAACGCATCCGTCAGATCGAGAAGCACGCGCTGCTGGAGCTGAAGAAGCTGGCCCGAGACACCGGCTTCGACGCGGCGGCGTAACGCGAGCGCCGGCCGAACCGGACGGCCGTACCGACGGCCGACCGCGTACGCCCGGTGGCGAAAGACCGCGCAAACATGGCCGTGTACCGCCGCTTCAAGCGGCGGGGCCAGGGGAACAACCTTTCAGAGCCCAGGAGTTCGGTCCTCGGACCGGCTCCGGCTCCCCGAGTCGCATGGATGTCTCACGTATGCCCTGAGCACGTCCTGAGTACGTACTGACGCCCCGAGCCACGTCCCGACGCACTCCCCCCGGCGCCGGGACGCTCCCTGAGCCGGGCTTCGGCGCCTCACCCCCCGGGCGCCGGGGCCCGGCTCCACTTCTGTCCGGGTTCTGTCCGGGCCCGCTGGAGAGGCGGGGCACCCCGGACCTGAACCCCGGGGTGGCCCACCCAGACGGCAGATTGTGCCATACGGGCACAGCCCGCCGACGTGACGAACTCCGCCCCCTCCTCGGCAGGTCTCCGCCCGGTCGCGGCCGCCTTGTCGTACTCGTCGGATTCGGACACACTTGGAAGTCCGTTCATGCCCGATTCGCTGCCCGGTCCTGTTTACTTCTCGGGTGTGCTGCCGTAGCCTTCGGAGTGAAACCACAAATTCGGGCATCGATCGGAGGCGAACGGACATGTACGCACCGGAGCGGCAGCAGGAGATCCTCCGGCTCGCCCGGGACGGCGGACGGGTGGACGTCGTGTCGCTTGCCGAGGAGTTCCAGGTCACGGCGGAGACGATCCGCCGTGACCTGAAGGCCCTCGACCGGGCCGGCCTGCTGCGCCGGGTGCACGGCGGGGCCATCCCGGTCGGCCGCCTCGACTTCGAGCCGGACCTCGCCGAGCGCGAGTCGACCGCGGCGGACGAGAAGGACCGCATCGCCAAGGCGGCCCTGGCCGAACTGCCGGCCGAGGGCACGCTCATCCTCGACGCCGGCACGACGGTGGCCCGCCTGGCCGCCGCCCTGCCCCTGGACGCCGAGCTCACCGTCGTCACGCACTCCCTGCCGATCGCGGCCCGCCTCGCGGACCACCCCGGCCTGCAGCTCCACCTCGTAGGAGGGCGCGTACGCACCCGTACGCGCGCCGCCGTGGACGCCTGGGCGCTTCGGGCCTACGGCGAGATCCGCGCCGACGTGCTGTTCGTCGCCGCCAACGGCTTCTCCGCCGAGCACGGTCTGACCACCCCCGACCTCGCCGAGGCCGCGGTGAAGCGCGCGGCGCTCGCCGCCGCCCGCCGAGTGGTGCTGCTCGCCGACTCCACCAAGCACGGCCAGGAGCACTTCGCCCGTTTCGGCGGCCTGAGCGACGTGGACCTGCTGATCACCGACAGCGGGCTGAGCCCCGAGGACGCGGCCGCCATCGAGCGCGGCGGCACGGAAGTAGTACGCGCATGATCGTCACCGTCACCCCCAACCCCTCCCTGGACCGCACCTACGAGGTCCCCTCGCTCGAGCGCGGCGGGGTCATCCGGGCCACCGGCGAGCGCATGGACCCGGGTGGCAAGGGCGTGAACGTCTCGCGCGCGGTCGCGGCCGCCGGGCGGCGCACGGTCGCCGTGCTGCCCCTGGGGGGTGCGCCGGGCGCGCTCGTCGCGGACCTGCTCCACGCGCAGGGCATCGAGGTCGCGCCGGTCCCCGTCGCCGGGGCCACCCGCTCCAACATCGCGCTCGCGGAGGCCGACGGTGTACTGACGAAGATCAACGCGCCGGGGCCCGAACTCTCTTTGGAAGAACAGGAGTTGCTGTTGGAGACCGTGCGGCGGCAGTCGCGCGGCGCCGACTGGATCGCCTGCTGCGGCAGCCTGCCGCGCGGGCTCGCACCCTCCTGGTACGCCGACCTGGTCGCGCGGGCGCACGCCGCCGGCGTACGCATCGCACTGGACACCTCCGGGCCCGCGTTGCTGGAAGCGCTGCGGGAGGGCCCGGACGTGGTCAAGCCCAACGCCGAGGAGCTCGCCGAGGCCATCGGGCGCCCGCTGGCCACGGTCGGCGACGCGGTGAAGGCGGCCGAGGACCTGCGCGGGCTCGGCGCCCGTACCGTGCTCGCCAGCCTGGGCGCCGACGGGCAACTGCTCGTCGACGGCGACGGCGTCTGGTACGGCAGCGCGCGCGTCGACACCGTCCGCAGCAACGTCGGCGCCGGCGACTCCTCCCTCTCCGGCTTCCTGATCGCCGGCGGCACCGGCCCCGAGGCCCTGGCCCTCGCCGTCGCGCACGGCGCGGCCGCCGTCCAACTGCCGGGCAGCGTGATGCCGACGCCCGCCGACCTGGACCCGGCGGCGGTGTCGGTCACCGCGGACGTGCCCGTGGACCGCCCGTTGACGGAGCCGGTGTCATGACCGCCCGCCAGCCCCGCACCAGGTGCCGTACGGCCGCCACGACGGCCCCGACTCCCTCCGCTTCCCCCCACAGCACCCCCGTCCCCCTCCCCGCCCACCCCACTGACCGGGCGATATGCGTGCTAAGGAGCCCGCGATGAGCGACATGATCACCGCGGACCTGGTCGATCTCGACCTGTCCGCCGACACCAAGGAGGCGGCGGCGCGCGCCCTCGCCGAACGGATGGTGGCCCTGGGCCGGGTGACCGACCTGGAAGGCTTCCTCACCGACGTGGCCGCCCGTGAGGCGCAGATGCCGACCGGCCTCGACGGCGGCATCGGCATCCCGCACTGCCGCAGCGAGCACGTCACCGAGCCGACGCTGGCCTTCGGGCGCAGCGCGGCCGGGATCGACTTCGGCGCGGCGGACGGCCCCGCCGACCTGATCTTCCTGATCGCGGCGCCGGCCGGTGCCGACGACGCCCATCTGACGATCCTGTCGTCGCTGGCCCGGCAGCTGATGAACGCCGAGTTCACCTCGGCGCTGCGGTCGGTGGACGACGCGGCGGCCGCGGCGGCGCTCATCCGGGGGGAAGAGGCACCGGTGACCGAGGCACCGAAGACCGAGGCTCCGGCGTCCGAGGCTCCGGCGCAGGCCGCGGGTGCCTCCGAAGACTCCGTCGCGACGCCGGGGGCGGCCTCCTCCGGTGCCGCGACGGGCAGCACGCCTGAGGCTGCCGACGAGCGGTCCGGTGACCGTCCGTTCCGGATCGTGGCCGTCACCTCCTGCCCCACCGGCATCGCGCACACCTACATGGCGGCCGAGTCGCTGGAGAACGCCGGCCGCGAGGCGGGTGTCGAGATCGCCGTCGAGACGCAGGGCTCGGCCGGGTTCACCCGGCTCGACCCGGCGGTGATCGAGGCGGCGGACGGCGTCATCTTCGCGCACGACGTCCCCGTACGGGACCGGGACCGCTTCGCCGGGAAGCCGACCGTCGACGTCGGTGTGAAGGCGGGCGTCAACCGGGCCGCCGAGCTGATCACCGAGGTCCGTGACAAGGCCGCGCGCGGCGAGGTGACCGCGGCGGCACCCGGCGCCACTCCGGTCGACCGGGCCGGCGAGGCGGGCGAGGGCTACGGCACCAAGCTGCGCAAGTGGCTCATGTCGGGTGTCAGTTACATGGTCCCGTTCGTCGCGGCGGGCGGTCTGCTGATCGCCCTCGGCTTCGCGATCGGCGGCTACGAGATCAACAAGGCGCCGTCGGTGATGGACCACTTCGTGTGGACCCAGGCCGACAGCTGGGCCGCCCTGCTGTTCCAGATCGGCGGCGTGGCCTTCGCCTTCCTCGTCCCGGTCCTGGCCGGCTACATCGCCTACGGCATGGCGGACCGCCCCGGTCTCGTCCCCGGCTTCGTCGGCGGCTCGATCGCCCTCACCATCAACGCGGGCTTCCTCGGCGGCCTGGCGGCCGGTCTGATCGCCGGTGGTGTGGTGATGGCGATCCAGAAGCTGCGCATCCCCGCGGCGCTGCGCGGGATCATGCCGGTGGTGGTGATCCCGCTGATCTCCTCGGCGGTGGTCGGGTTCCTGATGTTCGTGGTCATCGGCAAGCCCATCGCCACCGCGCAGAAGGGCATGACCGACTGGCTGAACGGCCTCTCCGGCACCAACGCCATCCTGCTCGGCGCGCTGCTCGGCCTGATGATGTGCTTCGACCTCGGCGGCCCGGTCAACAAGGTCGCCTACACCTTCGCCACCGCCGGTATCGCGGTCTCCAACCCCAGTGACTCCGCGATGAAGATCATGGCCGCGGTGATGGCGGCCGGCATGGTGCCGCCGCTGGCGATGGCCCTGGCCACGACCGTGCGCGGCAAGCTGTTCAACCGGGCCGAGCGGGAGAACGGCAAGGCCGCCTGGGTCCTGGGCGCCTCCTTCATCTCCGAGGGCGCGATCCCGTTCGCGGCGGCCGACCCGCTGCGCGTCATTCCGGCGTCGATGGTGGGCGGCGCGGTCACCGGCGCCCTGTCGATGGCCTTCGGCGCCACCCTGCGCGCCCCGCACGGCGGCATCTTCGTGGTCCCGCTGATCGGCAACCCGTTCCTGTACCTGATCGCCATCGCGGTGGGCGTGTGCGTGACGACGGCCCTGGTGGTCGTCCTCAAGACGCTGCGCAAGCCGGCACCGGACGCGGCGGCCCAGGGGGCGGCCGAGGGCGCGCGGAGCATGACGGCCGACCGGAAGCAGCCGGTCGCGGCGTGAGGGAAACGGTGAGGGAGACGGTCATGGGACACGGTGAGGGGGACACCGTGAGGGGACGCACGGCCCCTTGCCCCTTTAGGGCGCTGTAAGTAGTTCACGGCACATGCGAGATACGTCACGGTCCGGGGCAGAAGCCCCGGACCGTGATGTCTACTGGGAGGCATGCCTGAGCACGTCTCCCTCCTGATGTGGCTCGGCGTGGCCCTGCCCGCCGCGCTGACCTTCGCTGCCATCATCGGCATGGCTCGCATCCGACGCAGCCTCCGCCTCGAGACCGCTCGACAGCATTCCGCCCGGCACCTGACGGCACTCCCGCCGCAGTCCGGGGCCGCCCCCAGCCGGGAGCTCGTCGAACTGACCCCGGCGGAGCAGGACGCCTTCGCCGGCCTGATGCGCCGACTCAGCGACAACCCCTGAGGCTCCCCGTACGGGTGGATCCTGCCGCTACGGCACCTGCGCCGCCCGCCGTTCCATCGCGCTGCGGGCCGCGTCCTCCGTCGCGTACACCTCGCACATGTGACGTCCGTCGGGGGTCGCCGTGTGCTCGACCTCCCACAGGGAGATCTCCACACCGTCGCTCAGCAGGAACGCGTGCTCGTAGAGCGAGAAGCACAGCCCCGCACGCCCCGCCCGGCAGGGGCGGCCGAAGGCCTGGGTGATCTGGTGCCCGGACGCCGTCGCCAGCAGTGAGGCGATGTCCGGGCCGGGCCGGTCGGCGTTCTCCGCGCGCCGCAGCAGACGGCGTGCGTGGTCGGACGAGCCGTCGGGGACGTACACGTGCCGCGCCTCGGGCATCGGCGCGAGCTGGACCAGCACCGGCAGTTCCAGGTCCGGTGTGTCCGGCGGGAGCGGCAGCCGGGCGGTGGCGGTGCTCAGCTCCTCCTCGTCGAGGTACACCTCGTGCTGCGCCTCGCCGCCCGGCGCGGTGTTGTGCACCAACTCCCAGAGGGTGAGCGCCGAGCCGTCGTCGAGCAGCCAGGTGTGCCGGTACGTCTCGCGGTGCAGCCCGGCGCTGTGGTGCGCCGAGTACAGCGAACCGTCGTACGCCAGCGCGCACTCGAGCCGCCGTATCGTCTCGTCGGGCAGCTCGAAGGAGTTCAGGGTGCGTCCGAGGAGCCGCGCGAGGTGCTCTTCCGGAGACTCGGGCGACTCGGGTGGTTCGTACGCAGTCGTCTCGTACGGAACGCTCAAGGTTTCTCCCGGCGTTGCTGCATGTCACCTTGTGGGTGCATACCGTAGCCCCTCGGTCGGACATCGTGTCCGGGAACCGAGAAAACGTACGCCGGAAAAACGGCCCGACCACGCGAGAAGTTCCCGCGCGACCTGATGTCCCGTCAAAATCCGCTGCTCAGCGAGGTCCGTACAGGTCTTCGTACGTCGGCCAGGTCCCGCCCGGTCCGGCCACCGGCTCGGCGGCCCGCACCGCGCGGACGATCGCGCGGGTGACCTGGTCCGCGCCCGCGGCGAGGATCTCGTTCAGGGCGAGGGGGGAGCCGGGGTCGAGCGGGTGCGCCCCGGTGGCCAGGGCGAACACCGTGTCGCCGTCGTTGAGCAGGTGCACCGGCCGTACGGCGCGCGCGATGCCGTCGTGCGCCGTGCCGGCCAGTTTCTGCGCCTGTGCCTTGGACAGGTCCGCGTCGGTGGCGACCACCGCGAGCGTGGTGTTCAGCGGGGGCGGCGCGTTCCGCTCGGCGGCCTCGGCGAGGCGCCGGCGCGCGGCCTCGTGCACCCGCGCGTCGGGGTACTCCACCGGTCCCTGGAACAACTCCCCGTACAGCACCCCCGTTTCCGGATCCACCGCCGATCCCACCGCGTTGGCCACCACCAGCGCCGCCACCGTGACACCCGAGTCGAGCACCGTGCTCGCCGTGCCGACCCCGCCCTTGAGCGGGCCCACGACCGCTCCCGTCCCCGCGCCCACGCACCCCTCGCGCACGCGCCCGCCCACCTCGCTCGCCGCCGCGGCCTCGACCGCGGCACGCCCGGTGGCCGCGTCCGGCCGGGCCCGGAAGTCGCCACCCCGGCCCAGGTCGAAGACACAGGCGGCCGGCACCACCGGCACCACGTGCGAGGGGTCCCGTCCGACCCGCACTCCGCGCCCCCGCTCCTCCAGCCAGGCCATCACCCCCGAGGCGGCGTCCAGCCCGTAGGCGCTGCCGCCGGTCAGCACGACCGCCTCCACCGTCCGCACCAGGTTGCGCGGATCGAGGGCGTCGGTCTCCTTGGTACCGGGGCCACCGCCGCGCACATCCACGGCGGCCACGGCGCCGCCCTCCGGCGCGAGCACGACCGTCGTGCCGGTGAGCCAACCGCCGCCCGTACGCGTCGCATGCCCCACCCGCACACCTGTGACATCCGTCAAAGCGTCCGCTGTCATGGGAGCCAGTCTCCCCGGGCGGCAGGACGTCACGGGCCCCTTCGGCGGAACGGGAACGTCTCACCGCCTGCGCCGGGGCAGGACGGCCCCGCCCGCCGCGGACCGTACCCTGGAGGCATGAGTACCGCCCCCGAACCCGCCCCGGAGCCCGCCCCGGAACCTGCCCCCGGACCGCGTGACCCGAAGGCCGCGCTGATCTTCGACGATCCGTTGAACCAGCAGTCCACGGACGACACCGACCGCGGGTGGGGCGAGCGTCCGGACGGCGACGCGGCCTCCGATCTCAAGCGCTTCCTCGACGAGAAGCCGCCCCACCACCTCTGAAGCCCGAGCGTCCACCGGACCGCGGCGGCTGCCGCCCACCGGCCCGCGGCGGCTACGGCCCGCGGTACTGCGAGCCGCGCTGCGCGACCAGCTCGTCGCGTATCTGCTTGAGCACCTCCAGCTCGGTCGCCTCCGGTACCTCCTGTGCGTCCTCCCTGGCCTTCTTCCGTGCCTCCTGGCGGGCCAGGAACTTGGCCATGGGCAGGAGCATCAGGAAGTAGACCACCGCCGCGGTGATCAGGAACTGGAGGGTGGCGCCGAGGACCGAGCCCCACATGATCTGGATGCCCTGGTCGCCCTCGCAGGTGGAGCTCAGGCACGAGGCGTAGTGGTCGAGGTTCTTGGTGCCGATCGCTCCGACGACCGGATTGATCACACCTTTCACCACCGAGTTGACGATGTTGGTGAAGGCGGCGCCGACGACCACCGCTACTGCCAGATCGACGACGTTCCCGCGCATCAGGAAGGCCTTGAAGCCCTGCCAGACGCTCGGGTCCTTCTTCTCGCTCACCCGGGGCCCCTCCTTGAACGTGCAGGTTGCGGAACAAACAGCTCCGCAACCTACGGCTCACCACAGGGTGACCGCCAGCCTGGCCGTCACGCTCGCCCCGGCCAGACGCGCCGCGGTGGAGCGCGGCACCGACAGCGCGATCAGCGCACCGCCGCCGGCCACCTCCTCCACGGGCTCCGGCACCTTCGCCACCCGGGCGCCGCGCGCGACCACCTCGGCCCGTCCGCCGGTCGCCGGCTCCTCCGCGGCGATCACGTCGACCCGGTCGCCGGGACGCAGCAGCCGGACCGTGGCCCGGGTGGCCGGCTGCAGTCGCTTCGCGCTGTACCGGGGCTTCCGTGCGGCGTACGGTTTTGCCCCCAGCGACTACCAA
>NZ_QFDQ01000052.1 GCF_003270085.1 Streptomyces triticisoli
CCGGCGGGCTGGCGGCCCCTGCGGGGCGCGGACGCCACCGTGCCCGTCGAGGTGCCCGGCGGCTGGGACCTGGCCGCGGCCGCGGTCTGGTGCGCCGCCGTGGCCAGGGCCGAACCGGACGCCTCGCTGGAGGTCACCCTGCCCGACCCCGGCGGGGCGCGCACCCTGCGGGTGAACATCGAGTACGGCGCCGTACGGGCGGCGGCCCTGGACGGGACTCCGGACGGTCCGGCGCCCGGGACCGCGGTTCTGCTCAGCGGTGCCGGCGCCGCCGACGCGGCCCGGCACCTGATGTACCATCACCGCTCCGATTAGCCCGGTCCCGTCGTACACGACCGTGACGTCCCCGACACGACGGTCCGGGCCACCGCCAAGGAGACGGATCGCATGCTTCCCGCAGTCCTCGCCTTCGGGATCGTCTTCTTCTGCCTCACCCTGTGGTGCTCCGTCACCGTGGCCCGGATGCGGGACATCCCCACGTGGCGCAGATTTCTGCCGCTCTGCCTCTTCCTGCTCTCGAACGGGGCGAGCCTCCTGCGCGCCTTCGACGTACCACAGGTGGCCAACGTCGTCGCCTTCCCACTGAACCTGGCGGTCGTCCTGCTGTCCCTCTGGGAGTTCCGCAGCCGGCGGCTCCGTCGCCGTGGCGGGTCCCGTAGGGCAGACCCGGTCGAGGCCGCGGGCTGAGCCCGGACGGTCGGGCGTTCCCGGCCGTCACCGGGCGGTCGGATCCCGGTCGTCCGTCGTGGCCGGGCCCGGCGCCGTGGTGACCGGCGTTCCCTGGACCGGGCTCAGGCGCGCGGGGACGGCGTCCCGGTGGCCGGTGAGGCGCCGGGCGATCGGCTCGGTGTAGCGGGCGGTGAGCGGGCCGGCGACGACCAGGATCAGTACGTACGCGGTGGCCAGCGGACCCAGGGAGGAATTGACACCGGCGGTGACGGCGAGCCCGGCGATGACGATGGAGAACTCGCCGCGGGCGACGAGGGTGCCGCCGGTCCGCCAGCGGCCCCTGGCCGAGATCCCGGCCCGTTTCGCGGCCCAGTAGCCGGTGGCCGTCTTCGTCAGGGTGGTGATGACCGCCAGGGCGAGGGCGGGCAGCAGGACGGGAGGGATGTCCGCGGCGTTGGTGTGCAGTCCGAAGAAGACGAAGAACATCGCGGCGAACAGGTCCCGCAGGGGGGTGAGCAGGTTGTGCGCGTTCTCGGCGACCTCGCCGGACAGGGCGATGCCGACCAGGAAGGCGCCGACGGCGGCGGAGACCTGCAGCTGCTGGGCGAGACCGGCGACCAGCAGGGTCAGGCCCAGCACCACCAGCAGCAGCTTTTCGGGGTCGTCGCTGGAGACGAGGCGGGAGATGTGACGGCCGTAGCGCACGGCCAGCAGCAGGACCAGTCCGGCGGCGCCGAGGGCGACGGCCAGGGTGACGCTGCCCGCCGCGAGACCGGTCCCGGCGAGCAGGGCGGTGATGATCGGCAGGTAGACCGCCATCGACAGGTCCTCGAGGACCAGGATGCTCAGGATGACCGGGGTCTCGCGGTTGCCCAGCCGTCCCAGGTCGCCGAGGACTTTGGCGATCACTCCGGAGGACGAGACCCAGGTGACTCCGGCGAGCACCGCGGCCGCGACCGGCCCCCAGCCCATGAGCAGTGCCAGTACGGCTCCGGGCGTCGCGTTGAGCGCCGCGTCCACGAGACCGGCCGGGTACTGGGTCCTGAGGTTGGAGACCAGATCGCTGGCCGAGTACTCCAGGCCGAGCATGAGCAGCAGCAGGATGACGCCTATCTCGGCGCCGATCGCCACGAACTCCTCGCTGGCGCCCAGTGGCAGCAGTCCTCCTTTGCCGAAGGCCAGCCCGGCCAGCAGGTACAGCGGGATCGGCGAGAACCGCAGCCGCCCGGCGACCCGGCCCAGCAGCCCCAACGCGAGGATGATCGCACCGAATTCGATCAGAAAGACGGCGGAGGAATGCATAGACTCACTCCCGCCCGAGGATCGCGGCGGCGGCGTCGACGCCCTCGCGCGTGCCGATGACGATCAGCGTGTCACCTCCGGCCAGGCGGAAGTCCGGGCCGGGGGAGGGGATCGCCTCGGCCAGGCGGAGCACGGCCACGATGGACACACCGGTCTCCGTACGCATCCGGGTGTCGCCCAGCAGCCGTCCGTTCCAGTGGGACGTCGCCGCCAGCTCGATCCGCTCCGCCACCAGGCCCAGCTCGGTGGTCGACAGCAGGTTGGGGCTGCGGTGCGTCGGCGCCAGCGCGTCGATGAGGGTCTCCGCCTCCCACGAGGTCAGCCGTACCGACAGGGCGCAGGCGTCCGGATCGTCGTCCCGGTACGTGCTGAGGGTCCGTGAACCGTCCCGGTGGGCCACGACCGACAGACGGCGCCGCTCCCGTGTGGTCAGGTCGTAACGAACTCCTATACCGGGCAACGGTGTTCTGCTCATGCGTGCAGCCCCCACGGCTGTCTCCCTGTCTGGTGTCGACGCGCATTCCTGGTTGAACCCTGAAGACCTTAACTACTGCGTCTCACCTGCTTTGTCTCCGAAAGTTTTGATGATGTCGGGCCGCTTTCTGATCTTGAATTCCGCGTGTTCGGCGGCCGGTGGGGGGGAATCGAGGGCCCCTTCGGCGGCCCGGCGTGGCCGGGGTGGTCACCTCACACGTACGGGTGAGGCCAGGGCCAGGGGAGCCTCCTCCACAGGTGTCGTGTGTATGTTCCCCGTGTGGGTGTGACCAGGAGGGTTCGCCGGTTCTCCGGTGGTGTGTACGACCTCGGGCTGCACGTGGTGTGGTGCCGAAGTACCGCCGTCCGATGCTCGGCGGACGGATCGCGTCACGCCTTGAGGAACCGATCCGGGCCAAGGCCGATGAACGGGGATGGGAGATCGTGGCACTCGACGTGATGCCCGACCACGTCCACCTGTTCGTCAAGCACGGTGCGAAGTCGTCGGCCTCGTACATTGCGAACCAGTTCAAGGGCTTCACCTCTCGCGTCCTGCGGTCGGAGCTTCCGGCCCTGTGGTCGTCGTCGTACTTCGCGGTCCCGGCCGGCGCGGTAAGAGCCGAGACGGTACAGCGGTACATCGACGCCCAGTGGGAGCGTGCCTGGAAGAAGGGGAACGGCTCGTGATCCGCGCGTACAAGTTCCTCTTGCGTCCCACGGCCCGTCAGGCGGTCGCGCTGGGTGAGATGCTGCGGGATCACTGCTCGCTGTACAACGGCGCCCTGCAAGAGCGCCGGGACGCCTACCGTCACAGCTCGAAGACCACCGTGCGGTACGGGGATCAGTCCGCGCAGATGAAGGAGATCCGGGCGTTCGACCAGGAGCGTCAGGGCCGCTGGTCGTTCTCCTCCCAGCAGGCCACCCTGCGCCGCCTCGACAAGGCGTTCGCCGCGTTCTTCCGCCGCGTCAAGGCCGGGCAGACGCCGGGTTACCCCCGCTTCAAGGGTGCCGGGCACTTCGACACTGTTGTGTTCCCCAAGGACGGCGATGGCTGTCGCTGGGACTCCGCCCCCACGACCCGCACACCCGTGTCCGCTTCCAGGGTGTCGGACACGTCCGGGTACACCAGCACCGGCCCGTGCGGGGCCGTGTGAAGACGATCAGCGTCAAGCGTGAGGGGAAGCGCTGGTACGTGGTCCTCGCCTGCGACCAGGTGCTCGCCGAGCCCCTGCCGCCCACCGGCGCGGTGGTCGGCATCGACATGGGCGCCACGCATTTCCTGACCACCTCGGACGGCGAGCACGTCGCCAACCCGCGCTTCCTCGACGCGGCGGCCGAGGAGCTGGCCGAAGCCCAGCGGCACCTGGCTGCCTTCCCCAAGCGGACCCGGCAGCGCACCAAAGCGCACCGGGCCGCCGCCCGCAAGGTCGCCAAGTTGCACGCCAAGATCCGGCGGCAGCGTCTGGACTTCCACCACAAGACCGCTCGCGCGCTGGTCCGCGACCACGACGTGATCGCACACGAGCGGCTGAACACCGCGGGCATGACCAAGACGCCCGCACCCAAACCCGACCCCGCAACGCCTGGCGCGTTCCTGCCGAACGGCGCCGCCGCGAAGGCCGGGCTGAACCGCAGCATCCTCGACGCGGATTGGGGGCAGTTCCTCGGAATCCTGGCGAACAAGGCTGAAAGCGCCGGTCGCCTCGTGATCCCGGTGGATCCCCGCAACACCTCCCGCACCTGCCCCACATGCGGGCACGTCGCGAAGGAGAACCGTGCCACCCAAGCGAAGTTCGCATGCGTCAGATGCAGATTCACCGCGAACGCGGACCACGTCGGCGCGACGAACGTCCTCAACAGGGCCGGGCCGGCCCTCTGCGACGTGGCCTAGCCACCGACGCAGGAAGCCCGCGCGTTCACGCGTGAGTGGAGTCACGAACATGGGCTCCGGTGGCAACTACAGCACCTCATGGAGCAGCACCGGGAACTTCGTCGCCGGCAAGGGATGGAGCACCGGCGGACGCCGCAGCGTGACCTACTCGGGCACCTTCAACCCGTCCGGCAACGCCTACCTGCCCCTCTACGGCTGGTCGACCAACCCGCTCGTCGAGTACTACGTCGTCGACAACTGGGGCGTGACCGTCCAGCACAACGGCAACTGGACCTGGCCCACGGTCTCCTGCAGTACCAGTTAGCCCCCAGGGCACCTGGAAACCCACCCGTGGTGCGGCGGTCCATCGCCGCCGCGCCACGGCCGCTCGCTTTCGGACAAGCTCGGCCCCCGCTGTCGCGCACCGTGTCGCTGCTGGGCCGAACGGGTGACGTGGCGTAAGAATTGGCTGATGCAGGCGAGGAACGCGAGTCAGGGCAGGGAGAGCCGGTGAACAGCCGCGACGTCACCGATGAACAGTGGGAGGGGCTCGCCCAGGTCGTCCCGCTGCGGGGCCGCGACGCCTGGCCGTCCGCCGTGGACCACCGCGCGCCGCCGGAGGCGGAGACGGAGACGCGCCGCCGCTTCGTCGTCCTCAGGGTGAACGTGTTCGCGGACGCCCGTGAGGTCGCCCAGACCCTGATGGCGGGCGTCCCGGTCCTGCTCGACCTCACCGGCGCGGAGAACGAGGTGGCCAAGCGGGTCCTGGACTTCAGCACCGGGGTCGTCTTCGGCCGGGGCAGCGGGATGCACCGCGTCGACCGCAACGTGTTCCTGCTGACGCCGCCCGGCACCGAGGTGAGCGGGCTCATGAAGAGCGCGGCGGCCACCGGCGGATGAGCCGCGCGCCGGGTGCCGGTGGTAGACCTGGTGCCGTGACCGAGCACTCCGAGCGCCCTGACCTGGCCGCGCTGCAGCGGCGGCTGGCCGAGTTCGCCGCGGCCCGCCACTGGCAGCCGTACCACACCCCGAAGAACCTGGTCGCCGCGCTCAGCGTGGAGGCGTCCGAACTCGTCGAGATCTTCCAGTGGCTGACCCCGGAGGAGTCGGCCCGCGTCATGACCGACCCCAGGGCCGCGCACCGCGTGCGGGACGAGATCGCGGACGTCCTCGCGTATCTGCTGCAACTGTGCGAGGTGCTCGGAGTGGACCCGCTGACGGCACTGGAGGCGAAGATCGACCGGAACGAGCGGCGGTTCCCGCCGGGGGAATAGAATCCTTCTCCGCTACTCTCCGTAGTAGCTCGCGCGGTCGAAATCGATTTGTTGTCCGCAGATTTCCGCCTTCCTCTGGCCTTTCGCCCCACCTGCCTTCACTCTGGGTAGTGAACAGCGGAGTTCGGGCAGACGTGCGAGGGAGCACGTCGAGAGACAGGGGCAGCGCATGGACGCGGTGCGGCTCATCCTGGCGAGCAGGCGTGCCCTGGCGGGGAGCGGCGGGGTGCCCGCCGTCCTGGCCGAGGTGTGGCAGGCGCAGGCCCTGGCGCAGGCGGTCGGCAGTCGGCTGGCGGTCTCCGGACCACCCGAACTGCGGGGCGAGGCGCTGGGGTTGACGGAGCTGGCGGGCCGGGGCTGCGGAGTGCTGGACGCATGGGCCCTCGACCCGGGGGACTTGCGGGCGGCCCGGCTCACCGGACTGGACGACACCCGCCAGGCGTTGCTGTGCCTGGACGTGCTGCTCGGCGAGGCCGGTATCGCCCTCGTCGGCGTCGCGAGCGCGGCCCCGGACGAGGCGACGTACTGGCAGTGCATGGAGGCGATCGACGCCGCCGACGAGTCCAGGGACCGGGTCCGCGAGATGCTGCGGAAGCTGGCGGCGCGGGAGGAGGCGCTGCCGGAGCGGGAGGCGGGCTGACGGGGCAGGATGGAGCGCATGGATCTCCGCATCTTCACCGAGCCCCAGCAGGGGGCGTCCTACGACACCCTGCTCACCGTGGCCAAGGCCACCGAGGACCTGGGCTTCGACGCCTTCTTCCGCTCCGACCACTATCTCCGCATGGGCGAGGTGGACGGCCTGCCCGGTCCCACCGACGCCTGGATCACCCTTGCCGGGCTGGCCCGTGAGACCAGGCGCATCCGCCTCGGCACGCTGATGACGGCGGCCACCTTCCGGCTGCCCGGCGTGCTCGCCATCCAGGTCGCCCAGGTCGACCAGATGTCCGGCGGCCGGGTCGAACTCGGCCTGGGGGCAGGCTGGTTCGAGGACGAGCACAAGGCGTACGGCATCCCCTTCCCGAAGGAGAAGTTCGACCGCCTGGAGGAGCAGCTGGCCATCGTCACGGGTCTGTGGGCGACGGAGACCGGCAAGACCTTCGACTTCCGCGGTACGCACTACGAGCTCACCGGCTCGCCCGCGCTGCCCAAGCCCGCGCAGGCGAAGGTCCCGGTGCTCATCGGCGGGCACGGCGCGACCCGCACACCGCGCCTGGCCGCCCAGTACGCCGACGAGTTCAACATTCCGTTCGCCTCGATCGAGGACAGCGAGCGGCAGTTCGGCCGGGTCCGGGCCGCCGCGGAGGCGGCCGGCCGCAGCCCCGACGACCTGACGTACTCCAACGCCCTCGTCGTCTGCGTCGGCCGGGACGACCAGGAGGTCGCCCGCCGCGCCGCCGCGATCGGCCGCGAGGTCGACGAACTGAAGGCCAACGGCCTGGCGGGCTCCCCGGCCGAGGTCGTCGACAAGATCGGCCGCTACGCCGCGACCGGCTCCAGCCGGATCTACCTGCAGATCCTCGACCTCTCCGACCTGGACCACCTGGAGCTGATCTCCTCCCAGGTGCGGTCGCAGCTGCCGTAGCCGCACGAGCGGACGGCCGCTCGCCGCCGCCTCCGCGTCATCTCCCTGGCGTCACCTCCACGGTGTGCCCTCCCGGAGGCACACCACCGTGGCGCTCAACGCCGCCTCGTACAGAGCGGTGAGGGTCTGCGGACCGGCGGCGAGCGGCGGGCCGGGCAGATCGGCCGGGGCGAACCAGCCGTACCGGTCGTGCTCGGGGCTGAGCCGGACGGCCGTCCGCGCGTCGTCGGGGAGCGTGCCACCGTAGAAGACGCAGTCGAGGACGGGACCCGTGCCCAGCACGTCCACGCGGTGGTCCACACCGATCAGCACGGGCGCGGGCCCGAGCTCGATGCCCGTCTCCTCGCGCATCTCCCGCCGGGCCGCCGTCCAGGGATCCTCGCCGTGGTCGAGCATCCCGCCGGGCATCCACCACTGGCCGGCGCCCGGCTGGCCGGGGCCGTACCGCAGGAGCAGCAGGCGTCCCTCACCGTCCAGCACCACTACGCACGCGGCGAGGAGCGCCCGCGGCTGCGTCCTCACCCACTCCTCGCGGGGCATCCACTCCACTGCTCACGCCCTCCCGGACGGTCTCGGCCGGCGCCTGCTGCTTTCCACCCTGACAACGACGGCCGGGCGGTTGTGACACGCCGGTGACACACCTGTGGCAGGAGGAGTGGCCTCCACCACAGCTTGTAATGGCCATGCCTGATCGGCTTGGCGCATGCCAGAAACGATCATTCCGGACCCGGCAGGCGGCCACTGATGAGGCGTGCGTACCCCTTCCCGATCTCGAGCCGTCCCCTGGCCGCACTGCTCGCCGCCGCGGGCATCGGCACCGCGGTAGTGGTCGGGAACGGCGGCCTCGACACCGTCGTGGGCTGCGGGCTCACCGAGGACCGCTGGCCGTCCAACACGGCGCGGGAGTGGGTCACCCACGCCGACCGTGTCGTCGTCGCCTCGCCGACGCGGGAGGAGGAGACCAACCGCCGCGACCACCCCAGGGGCCCGATCGCGGCCTCGACCGACCGCACGGTCACCTTCGCCACCTCCACCGTCCTGTGGACCTCCCGCAGGCACCCCGGCCGGGACATCGGCAAGGGCTTCGAACTGACCGCCCCCGGTTGGCAGACGTACCGCTCCGACGGCAGCCGCGCCAAACGCACCGCGGCCGACCAGCCGCGCCTGGAGACCGGTCACACCTACATCCTCGCGCTCCGGTACGACGACGAGGGCCGCCTCGTCGTGCTCGGCGAGGGCGCCTCCGTCCCCTTCGACGACCGCACCGTCGGCAAGGGCGAGTGGTGCGGGCGCACGGTCGACACCGAAACCTTCGCGAGGGGCGAGAACCTCTCCCGCCGAGACGACAACCCCCTGGAGGAGATCACGCTCGGCAGGAACGAGGACGCGGTCCGCCGCGCACTCGACCGGGCGGCGGAGAAACAGGCGAAGGAACAGTCAGGGGAACAGGCGGAGGAATAAAGGAAGGCGTCGGCCGCCCGGCCTGTGCCAAGGTGAGGGTGTCGTCCTGCCGAGCCCCCGGGATCGCGGTCCCAGGGGGCTCCGTCGTGTACGGCACCGCAGTCGTCCGCCCAGCCGGAGAGGCTCTCCGCATGTTCCTGACCATCACCACCACCGGCACCACCCAGCGCCCGGCCACCGACCTCGGCTTCCTGCTGCACAAGCACCCGGACAAGGCGCAGGCGTTCTCCACCTCCCACGGCACCGCGCACGTCCTCTACCCCGAGGCGGACGAACAGCGCTGCACGGCGGCGCTGCTGCTGGAGGTCGACCCGGTGGCCCTGGTCAGGCGGGGCAGGGGCAAGGGGCGCGGCGGCGCACCCGACGCGGCGCTCGCGCAGTACGTCAACGACCGGCCGTACGCCGCCTCCTCACTGCTCGCCGTCGCGCTGAGCGGGGTGTTCTCCAGCGCCCTGCGCGGGGTGTGCCACGCCCGCCCCGAACTCCCGGGCGAGGAACGCCCGTTGCGCATCGAGGTACCGGCCCTCCCCGCCCGCGGCGGCCCCGACCTCGTACGGCGCCTGTTCGAACCGCTCGGCTGGACGGTCACCGCCGAACCGGTCGCGCTGGACGCGGAGTTCCCCGAGTGGGGCGACTCCCGGTACGTGCGGCTCGTGCTGGAGTCCGAGGCGGTGACCCTCGCCGAGGCCCTGCGCCACCTCTACGTCCTGCTCCCCGTCCTCGACGACGCCAAGCACTACTGGGTCTCCGCCGAGGAGGTCGACAAGCTGCTGCGGGCCGGCGAGGGCTGGCTGCCCGAGCACCCCGAGCAGAAGCTGATCACCAGCCGCTACCTCTCGCGCCGCTGGTCGCTGACCCGGCAGGCGATGGAGCGTCTGGAGCTGGTCCGGCTGGCCGAGTCCGACGACAGCGAGGTCGACGAACTCGACAACGCGGTGGCGGCCGAGACCGAGGCCGAGGAGAAGCCGACCCCGCTCGCCGTGCGGCGCCGGGAGGCGATCGTCGCGGCACTGCGGGAGTCCGGGGCCGCCCGGGTGCTCGACCTCGGGTGCGGGCAGGGCCAGTTGGTGCAGGTACTGCTGAAGGACGCGCGCTTCACCGAGATCGTCGGCGTCGACGTGTCCGTACGGGCCCTCACCATCGCCGCCCGGCGGCTGAAGCTGGACCGGATGGGGGAGCGGCAGGCCTCCCGCGTCGCACTCCGGCAGGGCTCGCTCGTCTACACCGACAAACGGCTCAAGGGCTACGACGCCGCCGTGCTCAGCGAGGTGATCGAGCACCTGGACCTGCCCCGGCTGCCCGCCCTGGAGTACGCGGTGTTCGGCGCGGCCCGCCCCCGCACGGTCCTCGTGACCACCCCGAACGTCGAGTACAACGTCCGCTGGGAGACCCTCCCCGCCGGACACGTCCGGCACCGTGACCACCGCTTCGAGTGGACCCGCGCCCAGTTCGGCCAGTGGGCGCAGGCCGTGGCCGAACGCCACGGCTACGACGTCGAGTTCCGTCCCGTCGGCCCCGACGACCCCGAGGTCGGACCGCCCACCCAGATGGCCGTGTTCACGCTCAGGACCACCACGGACAACAGCGAGAACAACAACGAGAAGGAGGCGACAGCGGCATGACCGAGACCCGGACCCCCACCAGCAGAGGGCGCGTCCTGCCCATAACCGACCTCTCCCTCGTCGTCCTCGTCGGCGCCTCCGGCTCGGGCAAGTCCACCTTCGCCCGCCGCCACTTCAAGCCCACCGAGGTCCTCTCCTCCGACTTCTGCCGCGGCCTGGTCTCCGACGACGAGAACGACCAGAGCGCCACCCGCGACGCCTTCGACGTGCTGCACTACATCGCCGGCAAGCGCCTGGCGGCCGGCCGCCGGACCGTCGTCGACGCCACCAGCGTGCAGCAGGACGCCCGCCGTCAGCTGATCGACCTGGCGAAGAAGCACGACGTGCTGCCCATCGCCGTCGTGCTGGACGTGCCGGAGGAGGTGTGCGCCGAGCGCAACGCGGCCCGCACCGACCGGGCCGACATGCCGCGCCGGGTGATCCGCCGGCACACCCGCGAACTGCGCCGTTCCCTGCGCCACCTGGAGCGCGAGGGCTTCCGCAAGGTGCACGTCCTGCGCGGAGTGGAGGAGGTGGAGAGCGCCTCGGTCGTCACCGAGAAGCGCTTCAACGACCTCACCCACCTCACCGGCCCCTTCGACATCATCGGCGACATCCACGGCTGCTCCGCCGAACTGGAGTCCCTGCTCGGCAAGTTGGGCTACACCGACGGCGTGCACCCCGAGGGCCGTACGGCGGTCTTCGTCGGCGACCTGGTCGACCGCGGCCCCGACACCCCGGGTGTGCTGCGCCGGGTGATGTCCATGGTGAAGTCCCGGAACGCGCTGTGCGTGCCGGGCAACCACGAAAACAAGTACGGGCGTTACCTGAAGGGCCGCAAGGTCCAGCACACGCACGGACTGTCCGAGACCATCGCGCAGATGGAGGGCGAGAGCGAGGAGTTCCGGCAGGAGGTGAGGGAGTTCATCGACGGGCTCGTCAGTCACTACGTCCTCGACGGCGGCCGGCTGGTCGTCAGTCACGCCGGTCTGCCGGAGAAGTACCACGGCCGCACCTCGGGCCGGGTGCGCTCGCACGCGCTCTACGGCGACACCACCGGGGAGACGGACGAGTTCGGCCTGCCGGTGCGCTACCCCTGGGCGGAGGACTACCGGGGCAGGGCGGCCGTGGTCTACGGCCACACCCCGGTCCCGGAGGCCACCTGGCTGAACAACACCATCTGCCTGGACACCGGCGCCGTCTTCGGCGGGAAGCTGACCGCGCTGCGCTGGCCGGAGCGGGAGCTGGTCGACGTACCGGCCGAGCGGGTCTGGTACGAGCCGGCGAAACCGCTGCGGACCGGGGCGCCGGGCGGGCACGACGGGCGCCCGCTGGACCTCGGTGACGTGCACGGCCGCCGGGCGGTGGAGACCCGTGAGGCCGGCCGGGTCTCCGTCCGTGAGGAGAACGCGGCGGCGGCCCTGGAGGTCATGAGCCGTTTCGCGGTCGACCCGCGGCTGCTGCCGTACCTGCCGCCGACCATGGCGCCGACGGCGACCTCCAAGGTGGGTGCCCGCGGCGGAGCCGCTGATGGACACTTCCTGGAGCACCCGGAGGAGGCCTTCGCCCAGTACCGGGAGGACGGGGTCGCGCGGGTCGTGTGCGAGGAGAAGCACATGGGTTCGCGGGCGGTGGCCCTGGTCTGCCGGGACGCGGAGGCGGCGCGCAAGCGGTTCGGGGTGGACGGCCCGACCGGCTCCCTCTACACCCGCACCGGCCGCCCCTTCTTCGACGACCCGGCGGTCACCGAGGAGATCCTGGACCGCCTGCGCACGGCGGTCACCGAGGCCGGCCTGTGGGCGGAGCTGGACACGGACTGGCTGCTGCTCGACGCCGAGCTGATGCCCTGGTCGCTGAAGGCCTCCGGGCTGCTGCGCACCCAGTACGCGGCGGTCGGCGCGGCCGCCGGAGCGGTGTTCCCGGGCGCGCTGGCCGCGCTGGAGGGCGCCGCGGCCCGGGGCGTCGACGTCACCGGCCTGCTCGCCCGCCAGCGCGGGAGGGCCGCCGACGCCGCCGCGTTCACGGCCGCCTACCGCCGTTACTGCTGGACCACCGACGGCCTGGACGGCGTCCGCCTGGCGCCGTTCCAGATCCTGGCGGTCCAGGGCCGCAGCCTCGCCGGGCTGCCGCACGACGAGCAACTGGCGCTGATCGACCGCCTCGTCGAGCACGACGGCACCGGTCTGCTGCAGACCACCCGACGCCTGTACGTCGACACCGCCGACCCGGAGTCGGTGCGGGCGGGCGTGGACTGGTGGCTGGAGATGACCGGGCGCGGCGGCGAGGGCATGGTCGTCAAGCCGCTGGGCGCGCTGGTGCGCACCGAGCAGGGCCGCCCGGTGCAGCCCGGCATCAAGTGCCGGGGCCGTGAGTACCTGCGGATCATCTACGGCCCCGAGTACACCCGCCCGGACCACCTCGACCGCCTGCGCCGGCGCTTCCTCAACCACAAGCGCTCCCTCGCGCTCCGCGAGTACGCCCTGGGCCTGGAGGCCCTGGACCGCCTGGCCGACGGCGAACCGCTGTGGCGGGTGCACGAGGCGGTGTTCGGTGTCCTGGCACTGGAGTCGGAGCCGGTGGACCCGCGGCTGTGAGGCCCCGGGGACCGACGCCTCCCTTGTCGTCACGCGGACGAGAACAAGAGCCGCGAAAACGAGCGAGCCGAGGGTGAAGTCGGTCCCCGGTGGTCAGGATGAAAGGCATGGGATTCCATGTCGACTCCGAGACCGGGCGGCTGCGCCGCGTCATCCTGCACCGGCCCGACCTCGAGCTCAAAAGGCTCACCCCCAGCAACAAGGACGCCCTCCTGTTCGACGACGTGCTGTGGGTGCGCCGGGCGCGCGCCGAGCACGACGGGTTCGCCGACGTGCTGCGCGACCGCGGGGTCGCCGTGCACTTCTTCGGCGACCTGCTGACCGAGGCGATGGAGATCCCGTCGGCCCGGTCGCTCGTCCTGGACCGCGTCTTCGACGAGAAGGAGTACGGGCCGCTCGCCACCGACCACCTCCGGGCCGTGTTCGAGACCCTGACCACCCGCGAGCTGGTCGAGGCCCTGGTCGGCGGCATGACCAAGCGGGAGTTCCTCACCGCCCACGCCGAGCCGACGTCCGTGCGGTTCCACGTCATGGACCTGGACGACTTCCTGCTGCCCCCGCTGCCCAACCACCTCTTCACCCGCGACACCTCCGCCTGGATCTACGACGGCGTGTCCATCAACGCGATGCGCTGGCCCGCCCGGCAGCGCGAGACCGTGCACTTCGAGGCGATCTACCGCCACCACCCCCTCTTCCGGGGCGAGACGTTCCACGTCTGGTCCGAGGGGCAGTCCGACTACCCGTCCACCATCGAGGGCGGCGACGTGCTGGTGATCGGCAACGGCGCCGTGCTCATCGGCATGAGCGAGCGGACCACGCCCCAGGCGGTGGAGATGCTCGCGCACAAGCTGTTCGCCGCCGGGTCGGCCCGCACGATCGTCGCGCTCGACATGCCCAAGCGGCGTGCCGTGATGCACCTCGACACGGTGATGACCATGGTCGACGGCGACACCTTCACCCAGTACGCGGGCCTCGGCATGCTCCGCTCCTACACCATCGAGCCGGGCGCCGACGACAAGGAACTGAAGGTCACCGACCATCCGCCGGAGCACATGCACCGGGCGATGGCCGCCGCCCTCGGACTCAGCGAGATCCGGGTCCTGACCGCCACCCAGGACGTGCACGCGGCCGAGCGTGAGCAGTGGGACGACGGCTGCAACGTCCTCGCCGTCGAGCCCGGCGTCGTCATCGCCTACGAGCGCAACTCCACCACCAACACCCACCTGCGTAAACAGGGCATCGAGGTGATCGAGATCCCCGGCAGCGAGCTGGGCCGCGGCAGGGGCGGCCCGCGCTGCATGAGCTGCCCGGTCGAACGGGACGCCGTACCGAGGTAGCCGCGCCCGAGGCAGCCGCGCCCTCACGTGGAGGGTCACGTTCCGGTGACGGCTGAGGGAGGGTCTTGTGTGGCGGGCCACCGCAACATACGGTCCGTACCACGCCAGCGAACAAAGTGTTCGCTGAAGACGTATCAGGTGTTCGCTCATGACTGATCGTTCGTTGCCGGGCCCCGTCGACGGTTCCGCCGTCGACGCTCCCGACGCGGCTTTGGGGGCCCGTATCCGGGAGTACCGGATGATGCGGCGGATGTCACTGCGTGCCCTGGGGGAGGCGGCCCAGGCAAGTCCTGGGTTCCTCAGTCAGCTGGAACGCGGACAGGTGAACTCCTCCATCGGCATGCTCCGGCGGATCGCGGCGGCGCTCGGCCTCACCGTGGCCGACCTGTTCGACCAGGACGGCGCGCCCGGCCCGAGGGTGGTGCGGCGGGCCGACCGGCCGATCCTGCACACCGCCCCGGGCAGCCGGAAGTTCCTCATCTCGCAGCGTCCGCTCAGCCATCTGGAGGTGTACACGGGCGAGTTCGACCCAGGAGCCTCCACCGGCGACGACGCCTACACCCACGGGGACTCCCAGGAGATCCTCCTGGTGCTCAGCGGCGGGGTGCGGGTCGAACTCGACGGCCACGCCCACGACCTGGAGGCCGGCGACAGCATCGAATACCGCTCCTCGGTGCCGCACCGCGTGGTCAACAGCCACGAAACGCCTGCCGAGATCCTCTGGATCATCAGTCCGCCGACGCCGGACTGACCTCTCCCCGCCGCATCCCGCCCGCCGCGCCGACCTCCCTTCCCCGTATCCCGGTATCCCGCCTCGCGCCCTGTCGCCGTGCGCTTCTTGTCTCTCCCCGCCCCCGTTTGCCCTCCCCCGTCCCCCCTGGAGCCAGTAATGCCCGGAATATCACGCAAAATCGTTGGCTGTGCCGCCGCTGCCGGCGCGCTGCTGCTGACCCTCACCGGCTGCGCCGGTACCGGTCCGGCCGCGGCCGACGTCGACCTGGGCCCCGGCCCGGCCGTGGCCGGCAAGGTGAAGAAGGGCGCGCTCGACGGCGTCACCCTCACCTTCGCCTCCTACGGCGGCATCTACCAGGACGGCCAGGAGGCCGCCGCCGTCAAGCCGTTCGCCACCGAGTCGGGAGCGAAGGTCCTCTCCGACGGCCCCACCGACTACACCAAGGTCAAGGCCCAGGTCGACGCCAAGAACGTCACCTGGGACGTGGTGGACGCCGACACCCTCTGGGCCGAGCGCCAGTGCGGCAAGCTGTTCATGCCGCTCGACAGCGACATCGTCGACACCTCCAAGCTGCCCAAGGGCATGGAGGGCAAGTGCTCCGTGCCGGCCATGAGCTACGGCGTCGTCCTGATGTACGACAAGAAGAAGTTCGGCGACAACCCGCCGAAGGACTGGGCGGACTTCCTCGACACCGCCAAGTACCCCGGCAAGCGCGCGATACCCGGCTTCGCGTCGGACGCGGCCCCGGGTGCGCTGGAGGCGGCGCTGATCGCCGACGGGGTCGCTCCCGACCAGCTGTTCCCGCTGGACGTCGACCGGGCCCTCAAGAAGCTGACGAGCGTCCGCTCCTCGCTGGTCTTCTGGGACACCGGTGCCCGCTCCCAGCAGCTGCTGGAGTCCGGTGAGGTCTCCATGGCCATGGTGTGGTCCGGCCGCGCCTACTCGGCGGTCAAGAACGGCGCCCACTTCGCCCCGCAGTGGAACCAGTTCCTGCCGGTCTCCGACTCCCTCGCCGTCCCCGTCGGCGCCAAGAACCCCAAGGCAGCCATGGCGCTGATCAACTACTACCTGGGCGCCGCCCAGCAGGCCAAGCTCACCGAGCTGACCTCCTACTCGCCGATCAACACCGACGCCGAGCCCGAGGTCGACGAGCTGGCCTCGCAGTACCTGACCACCACCCCCGAGCGGCAGGCCCAGGCACTCGAGATCGACAACGCCTGGTGGGCCAAGAACCAGGAGCAGATCATCCAGAAGTGGTCCGACTGGCTGGCGCGGTAACCCATGACAGCCCTGATCGAGATCGCCTCCCCGGCCTCCGGCAGCCGGCCCCGCAAGGGCGCCGGCGGCCGGTGGGGATGGCTGCTGCTGCCCGCGGTCGCACTGCTGGCCGTGCTCTTCCTGGTGCCGCTGGGCCTGATGGCCTGGCGCAGCGTCACCGAGCCGGTGCCCGGCGCGGGCAACTACTCCTGGTTCCTCACCAGCGACGTCGCCCTCGCCACCCTGGTCCGCACCCTGACCGTCGGCGCCGCCGTCACCCTGGTGACCCTGCTGCTCTCCTACCCGTACGCCTACCTGATGACCATGGTCGGCGCCCGCGCGCGGATCTGGCTCACCCTGCTGGTGCTGCTGCCGTTCTGGACCAGCCTGATGGTGCGCACCTTCGCCTGGGTGGTGCTGCTTCAGGACAACGGCGTGGTCAACCAGCTCCTCGGCACCGTGGGGCTGGGACCGCTGCAGCTGATCCGCACCCCCGCCGGGGTGGTGATCGGCATGTCCCAGGTGCTGATGCCCTTCATGGTGCTGCCGCTGTACGCCGTGATGAGCGGCATCGACCGCCGGCTCCTCGACGCCGCGCAGGGCATGGGCGCCCGCCCGGCCATCGCGTTCCTGCGGGTCTTCGTACCGCTGTCGCTGCCCGGCGTGGGCGCCGGCGCGCTGACCGTGTTCATCACCTCGCTCGGCTTCTACGTCACCCCGGCGCTGCTGGGCTCGCCCGACCAGGCACTGATCTCCCAGCAGATCTTCACCCAGGTCAACGGGCTGCTCGCGTGGGGCCGCGGCGGAGCGATGGGCGTGGTGCTGCTGGCGGTGACGCTGGTCCTGCTGGGGCTGGTCGGCGTCGTCCTGCGGATCACCCGGACCCGGGGAGGTGCCCGATGAGGACCGGACCCGCGCGGATCGCGCTCTGGGCGTTCAGCGCACTGGTGGGCTGCTGGCTCCTCGCGCCGACGCTCGTGGTGATCCCGCTCAGCTTCACCGACAAGGCGTCCCTGGTGTTCCCGCCGAGCGGCTGGTCCACCCGCTGGTACGCCAACTTCTTCACCGACCCCCGCTGGATGGAGGCGCTGTTCGCCTCGCTCCAAGTGGGCGCCCTGGTCGCGGTGGTGGCCACCGTGCTGGGCACCGCCGCCGCGATCGCGCTCACCCGGTCCGGCTCGCGCTGGGTGAAGGGATCGTACGGTCTGCTGCTGGCCCCCATGATCGTGCCGACCGTGGTGGTCGCCATCGGCGTCTACGCCCTCTTCCTCCAGTACAACCTGCTGGGCACCCTGCTCGGCTTCGTCACCGCCCACACCGTGCTGGCCCTGCCGTTCGTGATCATCCCGGTCACGGCGAGCCTGCGCGGCTTCGACCGGCGCCTGGAGGACGCCGCACTGATCTGCGGCGCCACCCGGTGGGGCGCCATCCGGCAGGTGACGCTGCCGCAGATCGCCCCCGGAGTCGTCTCCGGTGCCCTGTTCGCCTTCGTCACCAGCTTCGACGAGGTCGTCGTCTCGCTGTTCATCCAGAGTCCCTACCTGCAGACCCTGCCGGTCAAGATGTTCGCCAGCGTGACCCGGGACACCGACCCCACCATCGCCGCGGCCGCCACCCTGATCATCGTCTTCACCACGGTGCTCGTGCTGGCCGCAACCTTCGCCACCGCCAGGAGGAACCGTGTCCGCTGAGACCAGCCTCATCAAGGCGCGCGGAGCCCGCATCGAACTGGCGCAGGTGCGCAAGGAGTACGCGGACTCCGTCGCCGTCGACGACGTCTCCCTGGTCGTCGAACCGGGGGAGTTCATGACCCTGCTGGGCCCCAGCGGCTCCGGCAAGACCACCACCCTCAACATCATCGCCGGGTTCACCACCGCCACGTCGGGCACGCTGACCGTCGGCGGCAAGCAGATGCAGGACCTGCCGCCGCACCGGCGCGACATCGGCATGGTCTTCCAGCACTACGCGCTCTTCCCGCACATGACCGTGGCGGAGAACGTCGCCTTCCCGCTCAAGCAGCGCAAGGTGCCCAAGGCCCGCCGCGCCGAGATGGTGGAGGCGGCGCTGGAGACGGTGCGGCTCGGCGGCTACGGCCACCGCCGGCCCCGCGAACTCTCCGGCGGCCAGCAGCAGCGGGTCGCCCTGGCGCGGGCCGTGGTGTACGAGCCGAGCGTGCTGCTGATGGACGAGCCGCTCGGCGCGCTCGACAAGAAGCTGCGGGAAAGCCTCCAACTGGAGATCAAGCGGGTGCACCAGGAGGTCGGCTCCACCTTCGTCTTCGTCACCCACGACCAGGAGGAGGCGCTGGTCCTCTCCGACCGCATCGCCGTCTTCAACGACGGCGGCATCCAGCAGGTCGGCACCGCGAGCGAACTCTACGAAAAGCCGCAGAGCCTGTTCGTGGCCGAGTTCCTCGGCGAGTCCTCCACCGTACGGGGACGTGTCGAGCCGGACGGTGACGACTCCTGCCTGCGGGTCGGCGACCGCACCGTGCTGGCCGCGGGCCGACTCGCGAAGGGCAGCGCGGCCGCCGTCGTGGTCCGCCCCGAGCACCTGAGGGTGCAGCCGGTCGCGGAGCCGGTCGGCCCCGGGGTCAACGCGCTGCCGGCCAGGGTCACCCAGGAGATCTACCTGGGCTCCGGCCGCAAGCTCGAACTCGCCCTGCCCGACGGCACCGTGCTGCTCGCGCGGGAACAGGCCGACCGGCTGTCCGGCGTCCGCCACGGCGACGAGGTCACCGTGGTCTGGGACGTCGAGCGGGGTGTCCTGCTCGACGACGCCTCCGGTACCACCCACCCACCCACTTCCGGTGACCGGATCCCGGTCGCCGCCGCGGAAAAGAGCGGACGATGAGCACCACCCGCAGCGGCACTCCCGCCACCAGCCCCACCTTCGTCAACGGTGACGTCTCCTTCTGGTACCGGGAGGGCGGCGTCCCCGCCCGCCGCCCGGCCCTGCCCGGCGACCTGGACGTGGACGTCGCGCTCGTCGGCGGCGGCTACACCTCCCTGTGGACCGCCTACTACCTCAAGCAGGCCGCGCCGGACCTGCGGATCGCCGTGCTGGAGAAGGAGTTCGCCGGCTTCGGCGCCTCCGGCCGCAACGGCGGCTGGCTCAGCGCCGAGCCGCCCGGCCAGATGCGCCGCTACGCCAAGTCGCACGGCCGGGAGTCGGCCGTCGCCCTGCAGCGCGAGATGTTCTCCTCCGTCGACGAGGTCATCCGCGTCGCCGCCGAGGAGGGCATCGACGCCGACATCCAGAAGGACGGCCTGCTGCACGTCGCCACCAACGCCGCGCAGGAGCGACGGCTGCGCGAACGACTGCCGTCGCTGCGCGCCGAGGGCTGGGGCGAGGACGACCTGATCGAACTCGACCGCGACCAGCTCGCCGAACGGGTCCGCGTCGCCGGCGCCCGCGGCGCCCAGTGGAGCCCGCACTGCGCCCGCATCCAGCCCGCCAAGCTGGTACGGGGCCTGGCCGACGTGGTCGAGCGGATGGGCGTCGCCCTCTACGAGGGCACCGAGGTCACCGAGATCCGCCCGCGCGAGGCGGTCACCACCCACGGCACGGTCAGGGCGACGTACGTGATCCGGGCGCTGGAAGGGTTCACCGCCGGGCTGCGCGGCCACCGCCGGGTCTGGCTGCCCATGAACAGCAGCATGATCGTCACCGAGCCGCTGCCCGCCTCCGCGTGGGAGGAGATCGGCTGGCGCGGCGCCGAGCTCATCGGCGACGAGGCCAACTCCTACTGCTACATCCAGCGCACCACCGACGGCCGCATCGCCATCGGCGGACGCGGCATCCCGTACATGTTCGGCTCCCACGTCGACCAGCGCGGCGAGACCAGGACCGCCACCCAGATGCAGCTGCAGGCCATTCTGCGGCAGCACTTCCCGGCCACCGAGGGCGTCACGATCGACCACACCTGGTCCGGCGTGCTGGGCGTGCCGCGCGACTGGTGCGCCACCGTCCACCTGGACGAGAAGACCGGCCTCGGCTGGGCCGGCGGCTACGTCGGGCACGGCGTGACCACCACCAACCTCGCCGGCCGCACCCTGCGCGACCTGATCCTGCGGCAGAGGACCGACCTCACCCGGCTGCCCTGGGTCGACCGCAAGGTACGCGGCTGGGAGCCGGAGCCGCTGCGCTGGCTGGGCGTCCGCAGCCTCTACGTCGCCTACCGCGCCGCGGACCGGCACGAGAATTCCGGTCTGGAGCGCACCTCCGTCATCGCACGCGTCGCCGACGTCATCAGCGGCCGCTGAAAGGAGCCCCCCTCATGGACACCACCACCGCCGTCCCCGCCGTCGCCTTCCTGGCCGACGCGGCGAGTGCCGACCTGCCCCCCGCACGTCCCAAGCCCACCAGCACCACCGGTCAGCGGGAGACCACCCGCACCTTGTGGCAGTCCCCCGACGGGCTCGCGGAGGTCGGCGTCTGGGAGTGCGACCCCGGCCACTTCACCGCCACCCGCGACGGCTACGACGAGGTCTGCCAGGTGCTGACCGGGTCCGCCACCGTCCGCACCGACGGCGGTGAGGCCGTCGAACTGCGGCCGGGCTCCACCCTGGCCATGCCGGCGGGCTGGCGCGGCACGTGGCAGGTCCACGAGACCCTGCGCAAGGTGTACGTGCTGCGCACCCACAAGGCGGGAGCATGACCCTCGTCCTGCACGGCGGCCGGGTGTGGACCGGCGACCCGCGGCGCCCGTACGCGACGGCCGTCGCCGTGGACGGCGGCCGGATCACGGCCGTCGGCTCCGACACCGAGGTACGCCGGGCCGCCGGCCGGCCGGCCGAAGCGGTCGACCTGGCCGGCCGCACCGTCGTACCCGGCCTCCAGGACGCGCACATCCACCCCGTCTGGGGCGCCCTGGAAGCACTGCGCTGCGATCTCACCGGGGCCACCGACGCCGCGAGTTGCGTCGCGACCGTACGGGAGTACGCGGCCGCCCACCCCGGACAGCCGTGGATCCTGGGCGGCGGCTGGGGCATGGACTGCTTCCCCGGCGGCTGGCCCACCAGGGAACCGCTGGACGCGGTCGTCCCGGACCGGCCCGTCTTCCTGCCCAACTCCGACCACCACTCGGCGTGGGTCAACTCGGCGGCGCTGGAGCGCGCCGGGATCGACGCCGGCACACCGGACCCGCCGGCCGGGCGGATCGAGCGCGACGCGGCGGGCCGGCCCACCGGGGTGCTGCACGAGAGCGCGATGGACCTGGTGGCCCGGCTGCTCCCGCCGGACACCGTCGAGGAGCAGCTCGCCGCGCTCCGCCACGCGCAGACCCACCTCTTCCGGTACGGCATCACCGGCTGGCAGGACGCCATCGTCGGCGCCTACGGCGGGGCGGGCGACACGCTCGCCGCCTACCGGCGGGCGGACGCCGAGGGCCTGCTGAAGGCCCGGGTCACCGGAGCCCTGTGGTGGGACCGCGACCGCGGCCTGGAGCAGCTGGAGGATCTGGTGGCCCGCCGCGGCGAGCCCGGCCGCCGCTTCCGGGCCGCCGCGGTGAAGATCATGCAGGACGGTGTGCTGGAGAACGGCACCGGCGCCCTGCTGGAGCCGTACCTGGACTCCTGCGGGTGCGCCACCGGCAACCTCGGCCACTCCAACGTGCCCGCCGGCCTGCTCGCCGAGGCGGTGACCCGGCTGGACGCGGCCGGTTTCCAGGTGCACTTCCACGCGATCGGCGACCGGGCGGTGCGCGAGTGCCTGGACGCGGTCGAGGCCGCCGTCCGCGCGGGCGGGCCGCGCGACCGGCGCCACCACATCGCCCATGTGCAGTTGATCGACGACGCGGACATCGGCCGCTTCGCCGAACTGGGGGTGACGGCCAACGTCCAGTCGCTGTGGGCGACCCACCACCAGCAGTCCGACGAACTGGTCGATCCGGTCCTGGGCGAGCGGCGCGCCCGGCGGCAGTACCCCTTCCGCCGGCTGCTGGACAGCGGCGCCCGGCTCGCCGGCGGCAGCGACTGGCCGGTCACCACGGCCGACCCGTGGCAGGCCATGCACGTCGCCGTGCACCGCACCGAACCGCCCGGCTCGACGAACGCCGACTGGCCGGGCGCCGACCGCCCGTTCGGGCCCGGGGAACGGCTGGACCTCACCGACATCCTGCGCGCCTACACCGCCGGCTCGGCCTGGGTGAACGGCAACGACGACGAGGCCGGCCTGGTGCGCGAGGGCATGGCGGCGGACCTCGCCGTCCTCGACCGGGACCTGTTCGCCCCGGACGCGGACGTGGCCGGCACCCGCTCGGTGCTCACGCTGGTCGCGGGGGAGGCGGTCCACACGGAGTGAACCCGGCCGACGGCGTCCGGGACCGTTCCCGGGCGCCGTCGGCGGATGAACGGTGCGGGGCCCCGGAGCCGGGCCCGGTCAGGCCTTGTGGCCCGGTGCCGCGGCAGGCGGCACGGTGTCCGCGTCCGTGTCCGTCTTCTGGAGCGGCAGGGCGCCCGTCGCCCGTTTCGCCGCCTGGATCTGCTCGTACACCCGCGTACGGAGTTCCGTGAAGCGCGGGTCCGCCCGGGTGTGCAGCTGGTCGCGTTCGGCCGGGAGGTCGATCGTCAGCTGTTCCTGGACCACGGTCGGGGACGACGACAGGATGACGACCCGCTCGCCGAGGTAGACGGCCTCGTCGATGTCGTGGGTGACGAAGAGGACGGTCACCCCGAGCTCCTGCCACAGCCGCCGGATCAGGTCCTCGAGGTCGGCGCGGGTCTGGGCGTCGACGGCCGCGAACGGCTCGTCCATCAGAAGTACTTCGGGTTCGTACGCGACGGCTCGGGCGATGGCGACGCGCTGCTGCATGCCGCCGGAGAGCTGCCAGGGGTAGGCGCCCGCGGCGTCTTCGAGGCCGACGGCGTGCAGGGCGTGCTCGACCAGTTCACGGCGGCGGGCCTTCGTCAGGTGCTTCTTCTGGCGCAGCGGCAGCTCGACGTTGTCGCGCACCCGCAGCCAGGGGAAGAGGCTGCGGCCGTACTCCTGGAACACGACGGCCATGCCGGGCGGCGGGCCGGTGATCCGGTCGCCCTGCAGCAGGACTTCCCCGGAGGTGGGTTCGAGCAGGCCGGCGATGCACTTCAGGAGCGTCGTCTTGCCGCAGCCGGACGGGCCCACGAGGCAGACCAGTTCGCCGGCGTCGAGGGAGAAGGTGAGGTCGCGCACCGCCTCGACGTGCCGGCCGTGTCCCTCGTAGACCTTCCGCAGGCCTCTTACGTCGAGCATGTGCTGTCCCTTTCCGGCCTTCACGCCGCTTTCCTTGCTCATGACGCCCTCCGGGACCGGCGCAGGCCGTGGTACCAGGCCAGGGCCCGGCGTTCGACCATCTGGAACACCAGGGCGAGCAGCACGCCGAGCAGTCCGAGGAGCAGGATGCCGCTCCACATGCCCGGGATGGCGAAGCTGCGCTGGAACTGGACGATGGCGAAGCCGAGTCCGTTGCTGGCCGCGAACATCTCGCTGATGACCATCAGGATGACGCCGATCGACAGCGCCTGCCGCAGTCCCGCGAAGATCTGCGGGCTGGCGGAGCGCAGCACCAGGTGGCCGAGGCGCGCGCGGCCCTCGATGCCGTACGACCGGGCCGTGTCGGCCAGCACGCCGTCGATGGCCCGTACGCCCTCGACGGTGTTGAGCAGCACCGGCCAGACGCATCCGGAGACGATGACGACGATCTTCATCGTGTCGCCGATCCCGGCGAAGAGCATGATGACGGGCACCAGGACGGGCGGCGGCACGGCGCGCAGGAACTCCAGCACCGGTTCGGTGGTGGCCCGCACGCGCGGGAAGGAGCCGATGACGATGCCGAGTGCCACGCCGAGGACGGCCGCGCCGGCGTAGCCGAGGAGCAGCCGGGTGACGCTGGGCACCACGTCCGCGGCGATACGCTCGGCGGTCCACACCTCGCGCCCGGTCTCCAGGATGGTGCTCAGCGGCGGCCAGTAGACGTCGGTGCTGCCGGCGGAGGCGAACCACCAGGCGCTCGCGAGGAGGACGGGCAGGCCGACGGCGAGCAGCAGCCGCAGGGCCGCGGTCCGCAGGGTCAGGCGTCTCATGTGGTCACCTCGCCCCGGACGGACTGGTGCCAGGCCAGCGAGCGGCGTTCGACGGCACGGGCGCCCAGGTTGATCAGGACGCCGATCAGCCCGGTGACGGCGACCAGCGCGTACATGTCGGGGACGGCGTGGGAGGTCTGTGCGACGGCGATGCGGGAGCCCAGGCCGGGCGTGCCGATGATGAGTTCGGCGGTGATCGCGAGCACGAGCGCGACGGCCGCCGCGAGCCGCACGCCGGTCATGACGTACGGCAGGGCGGTGGGCCACAGCACATGACGGATCCGGGCCCAGGTCCCCAGGCCGTAGGAGCGGGCGGTCTCCTCCGCGACGGGGTCCAGGTCCTGGACTCCGTACAGGACCTGGACGAGGACCTGCCAGAAGGCGGCGTAGACGACCAGCAGCAGCGTGGAGCGGAGATCGGTGCCGAAGAGCAGCACGGCCAGGGGGATCAGCGCCACCGAGGGGATCGGCCGCAGGAATTCGACGGTGCTGGCCGTCGCCTCGCGCAGATACGGGACCACGGTGATCAGCACGCCGGTGGCGACGCCCGCGACGGTGGCGATGAGCAGCCCGAGAGCCCAGCCGGTGAGGGTGTCGCCGAGCGCCGTCCAGAAGGCGGCGTCGGACATCTCCCCCACCAGGGCGACGGCGATCGTGCTGGCGGGCGGCAGGTAGTCGGGGGACACGAGGCCGAGGCGGGGCACCGCCTCGGCCAGCGCGAGGAAGCCGCCGAGGCCGGCGAGACCCAGCAGGGCGTTCCCCGGTCCCGGGCGGCGCGCGCCCGGGACGGCGGTCTTCACGGATGTCACGGGTGTCTCTGTCACGGCAGCAGCTTGTCCAGGTCGGGGGCCTCCTTGAACAGGCCGTCCTTCTGGCCGAGTTCGCCCAGCCGCTCGAGGGAGGCGCGGTTCGGCTCCTCGGGCCAGCTGGGGAGCGTCATGGCCTTCAGCGTCTTCTCGGGGATCTTGGTGTAGGTGGAGAGGATCTCGCGGACCTCGTCGGGGTGGTTGTTGGCGTAGGCGAGGGATTCGCGGGTCGCCTCGGCGAACTTCTTCACCAGCTCCGGATCCTGCTGGGCCACCTTGTCGGAGGTGAAGTAGAGGGCGACGGTGAGGTCGGGCGAGATGTCGACGAAGTTGGAGGCGACGACCCGGCCGCCCTCGCCCTTGACGACGGCGAGCGAGGGCTCGACGACCCAGGCGGCGTCGACCTGGCCGGAGTTCAGCGCGGCGGGCATCTGGTCGAAGGCGAGCTCCACGAACTGGACCTTCTCGGGGTCGCCGCCGGCCTTGCGCACGGATTCCCGCACGGAGGTGTCGCCGATGTTCTTCAGCGTGTTGACCGCGACCTTCTTCCCGGCCAGGTCCTTGGCCGACTTGATCGGGCTGTCGCCCTTGACGACGACGCCGCCGAAGTCGGCACCCTCCTTCCCGGTCGAGGCCACGCCGTTGGCGACGCCCCGCACCGGAACGTTCTGGCTCTGGGCGATCATGAGCGAGGTCGTGTTGCTGAACCCGAACTGGAACTGGCCGCTGGCCACGCCCGGCACGATCGCGGCGCCGCCCTGGCCGGACTCCAGCGTGAGGTCGAGGCCGTGCTTCTTGTAGAAACCCTGCTTCTGACCGAGGTAGATCGGGGCCACGTCGACGATGGGGATCACGCCGACCTTCACGGCGGTGGTGCCGTCGGACGACTTGCCGGAGGACCCGGATTCGGGCGAACCGCAAGCCGTCACGGTGAACGTGAGCAATGCGGCGGCAGCGACTCCGGCTGGCAGACGACGCACGAGGCCTCCTCGAAGAATGCGCTTTTCGGTATGTGTGCGCAGACCGAACGAAAGTTCTTGCCGGGAACCTATGGTTCGCCCCGTGGCAGGTCAACCCCTTGACAGGGCAACTTTCAACAACTCTGGACCGCCAACCCCGGATCGCTCCTGAAAAGGACGGCCTTCGACCGGCAGGACCTGTCGGTCGCCCGCAGTCCGGCGCCATTTGACGGCCATCGGCCGCTGCCATAGCGTTCTGCCACCGCACCGGCGTTCGGCATGCAAACGGGGAAGGTCGCTGATGGGTGGTCAGGAACGGGAAGCGTATTTCGTACAGTCCCTGGAGCGTGGGCTCGCCGTCATCCGCGCCTTCGACGGCGAGCGCCGCGAACTGACCCTCAGCGACGTCGCCCGCATCTGCGACCTGACCCGCGCGGCTGCCCGGCGCTTCCTGCTCACCCTCGCCGACCTCGGCTATGTCACCACCGATGGGAGGCTGTTCCGCCTCGCCCCGCGTGTCCTGGAACTCGGCTACGCCTACCTCGCCGGCTCCTCACTGCCCGACATCGCCCAGCCCCATCTCGAGAAGCTGGTCGCCGAGGTCCGCGAGTCCTCCTCCCTCTGCGTGCTCGACGGCGACGACATCGTCTACGTCAGCCGAGTGCCCACCAGCCGCATCATGACGGCCACCATCACCGTCGGCACCCGCTTCCCCGCCCATGTCACCTCGGTCGGGCGGGTGTTGCTCGCCCACCTCCCGGACGAGCGGATCGACCAGCACCTCGCCAGGTGCGAACTGCACCCGCTGACCTCCCGCACCATCGTCTCCCCGGCGCAGCTGCGCGCCGAACTCCAGCGGATCCGCAAGCAGGGGTACGCCATCCTGGACCAGGAGCTCGAGGTGGGGCTGCGCAGCGTGGCCGCCCCGGTCCGCGACGGGGACGGCACCGTCGTCGCCGCCGTCAACATCCCCGTGCACGCGAGCCGCAACTCCGTCGACTCCGTACGCCGGGACCTGCTGCCCTCGCTCCTTGCGACCGTGGCCCGGATCGAGGCCGACCTGCACGTGGTCAGGCGCTGACACCCAGGCCGCCCCGTGCCGCCGGAGCGACTCCGCCCTGAGCGCCCGCCCCGCCCGCGCGACCGGCCCGTCCCCGCCGCGCCCCGAGTGCTTCCGGAGAGGACGGCGGCAGCGCCCGACGCCTGGACGAGCACACCGAGGCCACCGTTGCGCAGCCGGTCCTCACCGTCGTCCGTGGCCGGACGGACGACATCGGACTCGCCGCGCCGACCGCCGCGCCGACCGCCGCGCGCGACGCCATGGCCGGCTCGGCCTGGTGAACGGCAACGACGGCGAGGCCGGCGCCTGGTCGACGCTCACCCTGGTCGCGGCGGCGGAACCGCTTGCGGCATCCCTCCGCGGGACACTGTGCCGGGGCGCGGGCGGCGACCGGAGTGTTCACCGCCGTACTGGACGACGTACTGACGAGCGCCCGGTGGCAACCGGTGTGGCCGGGGATCGGAGTCCTGCCACCTGGCGGGAATCGACCAGGCGGGCCGATCGCCCCGGTGAGGGCCGCCGAGGGCAGGTGAGAACAGGTGGCCGGCCTGCCGCATAATCCTCGGATGTCCGAGAACCCGGTTCCGATACCGTCGGGGGCCGTCCCCGCAGACATTCCCGACTGGCGCTCCGTCGACGCCGCGGCCTGGCGGAAGGCCGGCCCGGCGCCCTGGGCGAGGCCGTTGTGGTCCGCTCTGGCGCTGTTCGTCACCGTGGCCGCGGCGGTCGGCGCGGAGCCGGAACCGGTGTGCAGCGACGCGGTTCCGTGCGGTCCGGACTGGGTCGGCCTGGTGCAGGTGGGCCTGGTCATGGGCTTGCTGTACTGGCTCGTCCGGCTTCCCGAGCTCGTCCTCGTCACCGCGCCGGTCGCGGCGGTCCTCGTGGCCTTCGAGCAGTTCCCCGCTCCCGGAGAGGCGTCCCTCGTCGCGAACGCGGCGGTCCTCGCGGCCCTCGCCCTCGGCTGGGCCGCCGCCTGGGCGCGGCTGGCCGCCCGGCGCGGGCAACGGCGACTCGCCGAGTCCGCCGCCGGGGTGCGGCAC
>NZ_QFDQ01000053.1 GCF_003270085.1 Streptomyces triticisoli
GCCGCGGCGCGCGCGATCGCCGTGTGCGGGTCGCCCGCCGGCCGCGCGGCCCGCGCCGCGGCCAGCAGCAGCTCCGCCTTGCGGGTCGACTGGCCGCCGATGCCGTCCAGTTCGGCGATCGCCGCGTCCGCCTCGGCCAGCGCCTCCGGGGCGAGCCCGGCCGCCATCAGGACCTCGCAGCGCCGGATGCTGAGCATGAACGTCGGCGTGCCGAGCCCGGCGTACCGCTGCTCGGCCTCGTCGAGCAGCCGCAGCGCCGCCGGGATGTCGCCCTCCCGGAACGCCGCCAGGCCACGGCTCTCCACGGCGTCGGCCTTGTCGTGCTCCTGGCCGGTGGTGTCCCACAGCGCCTGAGCCGCGGCGAAGTCGGCGTTGGCCCGCTCCACCGCGCCCAGCGCCAGGTGCACGGTGGCCCGCAGCGTCAGCGCCCGCGCCGTCCAGATCACGTCGTCGGCCTGCCGCAGTACGGGAATCGCCCGCCGTACGTCCTCCAGCGCCTCGCGGTGCCGGCCCAGCACCCACCACACGTACGCCCGCCGGTACAGCACCCGCGCCCGGGTGTGTCCCGTCCCGCGCGCGACCCCGCGCTCGAACGCCGCCAGCCCCTGCCTGGTGCGCCCCGCGTGCACCAACGCGACCCCGAGCGTGGCCAGTACGTCGGCCTCCCGCTCGGCCGAGTCCGCCCGCGCCGCCAGGTCCCGGGCCCGCCGCAGATGCCACAGCGCCAGGCGCAGGTCGCCGAAGTCACGCTGCCAGATGCCGATCACCTGGTGGGCGACGGAGCCGTGCAGCGGCGGCGGACCGGCGTCGAGCAGCCCCCGGGCCCGCGCCAGGGCCTCGCCGGGGGCGGCGAACACCATGGGCAGCAGTTCGAGGACCGAGGCGCTTCGGACTGTCACGTGTCGGATGGTAGTGGCCTGGTGGTGGCCCTGTAACCGCGTCGGGCGGGCCTGACGCTGTATCAAGTGAGCCCCACTCGGCTCTGACTGACGAACCACCGCACCAACGGGAGGACACGCCATGGCACCTCAGCGATTCCGCGAGCAGTTCGACCAGATCCAGCGCTCGATGCCGGACGTGCCGCTGGCGATGGGCCCGGACGACTCGGCCGAGTTCCTCTACGAGAAGGGCGTCGTCCTCGCCCGCGACGGCGAGGAGGCCCGCCTCGTGGAGGACACCGTCCGCGCACACTTCACCGAGGCGCCCGGTCTGATGGCCGACCGCGTGCGCCGGGCGGGCCCCGAGACCAACCGCACCGGCATCACCCGCATCCAGGTCGGCGACCCGGGCCGCGACGACCGCGGCGGCGACCGTGCCGTCGCCCACGCGCTGCGCGCCCTGCGCGAGCCCGAGGGCCGGGCCGGACGGCGGCTGGTCAGCCGCAACCACGTGGTGTCCATCGCGGTCAACGCCTGCCCCGGCGACGAGCCCGTGCCCGCCCCGTTCGCCCGGGGCACCAACCCGGCGCCCGCCGAGACCGCCTACGACGAGGACACCGCCGTCGGTGTCCTCGTCGTCGACACCGGCCTCATGCACGACTACCGCTCGGTCCCGCTGCTGGCCCGCGTCCAGGGCGACGCCCAGGTGAGAGAGACCGACGACGCCGGAGTCCTGCAGCAGTACGTCGGCCACGGCACGTTCATCGCGGGGCTGGTCGCGGCCGTCGCACCCAACACCGACATCACCGTGCGCGGCACCCTCAACGACGCCGGGGCCATCCTGGAGTCCGACTTCGGGCACAGACTCTTCGAGGCCGTCGACGCCGGCGGCTGGCCCGACATCATCAGCCTGTCCGCCGGAACATCCAACGGCCGCACCGACGGACTGCTCGGCGTCGACGCCTTCATGCGGGAACTGCGCGCCCGGGGCACCCTCCTCGTGGCGGCCGCCGGAAACAACGGCAGCGCCACCCCGTTCTGGCCCGCCGCCTACGCCGACCTGCCCGAATACGCCGGCTCCGTGCTGTCCGTCGGCGCCCTGCGCGGCGACGGCGAACACGGCGCCTGCTTCAGCAACCACGGCGCCTGGGTGAAGGCGTACGCCCCCGGCGAGCGGCTGACCAGCACCCTCACCGGCTTCGAGACGCCCGTGCCGTACGTCTACCAGCACTCCACCTACGACGCCTGCCGATACGGCTTCGGCTACGCCTGCACCTGCCAGTCCCCACGCCACACCGGTGTGCTCAGCGAAGGACAGGAGACCGCCTCCGCCAAGCCGGACCAGGTGATGTTCGAGGGGTACGCGCACTGGAGCGGGACCTCCTTCGCCACCCCCGTCGCCGCCGGCATGGTCGCCGCCCACATGACGGCGCACAAGGAGCGCGACCCGCGTGCGGCCCGGCGTCAACTGCTCCGGGCCACGACCGAGTACGCCGAAGTACGCGGGGCGCACGTGCCGGCGCTGCGCCCGCCCACCTGGCGTCCCGTCCCCGTCGTCCGGCTCACTCCGCCGGCATGAGGGCCGGAACCGTCCCCTCCGCGGCGTACCATGACATGCCGTATCCGAGGGGTGAGATCGTGGACCGTGCAGAAGTCGGCGCGCTCGTCCAGTCCGCCGTCGACGGCGACGCGGCGGCCTGGAAGGCGCTGGTGGAGGGGCTCAGCCCGCTGGTGTGGTCCGTCGTGCGCGCCCACCGGCTCTCCGACGCCGACGGGCACGAGGTGTACCAGACGGTCTGGTTCCGCTTCGCCCAGCACCTCGGGCGGATCCGGGAACCCGGCAAGGCGGGCTCGTGGCTGGCGAGTACCGCGCGCAACGAGTGCCTGAAGACGCTGCGGAGCCTGAGCCGGCTGACGGTGACGGACGATCCGCGGCTGCTGGACCGGGTGAGCGAGGAGAGCACGCCGGAGCAGTCGCTGCTCGACTCCGAGGAGGCCGCCGCGCAGAGCGAGCGGATCCGCCGGCTGTGGCAGGAGTTCGAGAAACTCGGCGACCGCTGCCGTCAGTTGCTGCGCGTGCTGATCGCCTCGCCGCCGCCCAGCTACCAGGAGGTGTCCGCGGCGCTGGGGGTCGCCGTGGGCAGCATCGGACCTCTGCGCCAGCGCTGTCTGCGGCGCCTGCGCGCACGACTCGACGCACGGGGGACGACGTGAGCGACCACAAGGACCGCCGGAACCGCCAGGACCACCAGGAAGGCTCGTACGACGACGAGCCGGACGAGGGCCTGTTGGACGAGGGCCTGTTGGACGAGGGCCGGCTGGAGCAGGAGTTGCGGCAGGCCGCGGCCATCCTCGACCCCGTCCCGGACCAACTGCTCCAACTGGCCGTGGAAGCCTACGCGTTGCACGACCTGGACGCCCGCATCGCCGAGCTGACCTTCGACTCGCTCGTCGACGCCATCCCGGTCAGGGGGGCGACGGACCCGCCGCGGATGCTGACCTTCCAGGCCGGTGACCTGACCGTGGACGTCGAGGTCACCGGGGACGGACTGATGGGACAGCTGCTGCCGCCGCAGCCGGCCCGCATCGAGGTGCTGGGCGGCCCGCGGGCGGGCGCCGCGCTCACCGCCGACGACCTGGGCCGCTTCACCGGCGACGCACCGCCCTCCGGCCCGTTCGCACTGCGGCTGCGCGCGGGCGGGGAGCTCGTGGTCACCCAGTGGATGCGGGCCTGACCGGGCCGGCCGAGATCAGCGGCCCAGATCGTCGACGAGGGCGGCCAGCGCCTCGGCGAGCCGGTCCAGCCCGGAGCCCGCGGGACCGCCCGGCTCGGCCATGTACGTGTCCCGGCGTATCTCCACCATCAGGGCGCCGACGCGGGCGTCGCTCTCGTAGAACTCCATCGGGACGTAGGCGCCCTTGAACGGGCTGTCCAGCCCCGTCTCCCCGCACGGCTCGAACGCCCTGCGGGCGAGCTCCGTCAGCTCGGGCGGAGTGTGGAAGGCGTCGGTGCCCAGGCATACGGGCGGCCGGGGGCCCTCGCCGTGCAGCTCATAGGGCAGCACGGCGCTCGGGTAGGAGTGCACGTCGATGATCACGGCCCGCCCGGTCGCGGCCAGCCGGTCCGCGACGGCCTTGGTCATGGCCTCGGCGTACGGCCGGAAGTACCGCTCGATCAGCGGCTCGGGGTCGGTGTCCGCCGCCCGCAGCACGCCCCGGTGCGTGGTCCGCGTGTACACCGCGCCCATCCCGACGGCGAGCATCTCCTCCCGCTCGTCCGGGAACCGCTCCGGATCCACCACCAGCCGCGACAGCCGGTTGACGAACCGCCACGGCGTCACCCCGGCCAGCCCGGCCGCCACCTCGGCGATCCGCGCGGTGTGCGAGTCGGTGATGTGGTCCAGCTCCCGCTCCAGCGCCCCGTCGTCCAGCACGATCCCCGCCCGCACGTCGGCCGGTATCTCCCGCGCCGAGTGCGGCACGTGCAGGATCACGGGAGAGTCGCCGGCGCCGGGAAGGAGTTCGAAGGACGGTGCGGTGTCGGGCACGGAAGGGCTCCCGAGGCTCGAGGAACAGGACACCTCGATCATGCCGCACACCACTGACAACGCGGCTCAGCCCACCCCCAGCAGCTCCCGGACCAGCCCCCCCACCTGCTCCGTCTCCACGAGGAAGCCGTCGTGACCGCACGACGACTCGATCACCCGGAGGCGGTCGGAGCCCGGGATGCCGGCGGCCAGCTCCTCCTGCTGGGCGAGCGGGTAGAGACGGTCGGAGTCGACCCCGGCCACCAGCGTCGGGGCGGTCACCCGGCGCAGGGCGGTGCGCACACCGCCCCGGGCACGGCCGGCGTCGTGGGCGTTCATCGCCTCGGCCAGGACGACGTAGCTGGCCGCGTCGAACCGCCTTACCAGCTTGTCCGAGTGGTGGTCGAGGTAGGACTCCACCTGGTAGCGGCCACCGTGCCACGGGTGCTCCGTGCCCTGCGGGGCACGGCCGAAACGGAGCTGGAGTTCGGCCTCGCTGCGGTAGGTGACATGGGCGAGACGGCGGGCCAGACCCAGGCCGGCGTGCGGTCCGGGACCGGTGTCGTGGTAGTCGCCGCCGCGCCAGTGCGGGTCGCTGCGGATGGCGTGCAGCTGGACGCTCGCCCAGGCGATCTGCTCCGCGCTCGCCGCCGCCGCCGTGGCGAGCAGCAGCAGGGAGCCCGTGCGCTCCGGATACGACACCGCCCACTCCAGGGCCCGCATCCCGCCCATCGAGCCGCCGACCACCAGGGCCCACCTGTCGATGCCCAGCGCGTCCGCCAGGTCCCGCTCGGCCGCCACCTGGTCCCGCTGGGTCACGAACGGGAAGGCCCCGCCCCAGCTCCGCGCTCCGTCGGGCCGAGGCGAGGCCGGTCCCGTACTGCCCTGACAGCCGCCCAGCACGTTCGGTGCGACGACGAACCACCGGTCGGTGTCCAGCGCCCGGCCCGGCCCGACCAGACCCTCCCACCAGCCCGGCGTGGGATGACCGGGCCCGGCCGGCCCGGTGACATGGCTGTCACCGGTGAGCGCGTGCAGCACCAGCACCGCGTTGGAGCCGTCCGGGGCCGGTCGGCCCCACGTCTCGAACGCCAGCCGTACGCCCGGCAGTTCACCCCCCGCTTCCAGCGGCAGCGGCCGACGCAGGCTGTGCCACTGGCGGCGCCCCGGCGGATCCCCCTCCCGCCAGGCCCCGGAGGCCGGCGGGAGGGGGAGCGGGTCCGCGTGGGAGGCGGTCACGGTGTTCAGGGCGCCGCCTTGGACGCGCGGAAGCCGGCCTCCAGGTCGGCCTTGAGGTCGTCGAGGCTCTCGATGCCGACCGACAGCCGTACCAGGCCCGGCGCGGTCCCGGTCGCCGCCAGCTGCTCCTCGTCCAGCTGGCTGTGCGTGGTGGACGCCGGGTGGATGATCAGGCTCCGTACGTCGCCGATGTTGGCGAGATGGCTGAACAGCTCCACCCCGTCCACGAACCGCTTGCCCGCCTCGACCCCGTCGCGCAGCTCGAAGGAGACCACCGCCCCCGCACCGCGCTGCAGGTACGTGCGCCCCGCCTCGTACCAGGGGCTGGAGGGAAGTCCCGCGTAGTGGACCGCCGAGACCTCGTCGCGCTGCTCCAGCCACTCCGCGAGGGCCTGCGCGTTGGCGGAGTGCCGCTCCATGCGCAGGCTCAGCGTCTCCACGCCCTGCAGCAGCAGGAACGCCGAGTGCGGGGACAGCGCCGGCCCCAGGTCGCGCAGCAGCTGCACCCGCAGCTTGGCGGCGAACGCGCCCGCTCCGAGCGCCGGCCAGTAGCGCAGACCGTGGTAGCTGGGGTCGGGCTCGGTGAAGTCCGGGAAGCGGTCGGCGTGCGCGCCGAAGTCGAAGGTGCCGCCGTCCACCACGACACCCGCGAGCGTGGTGCCGTGCCCGCCGAGGAACTTGGTCGCCGAGTGGACCACGACGTCCGCGCCGTACTCGATGGGGCGCAGCAGGTAGGGCGTCGCCACCGTGTTGTCCACGATCAGCGGCACGCCCGCCGTGTGCGCCACGTCGGCGACCGCCCGCACGTCCAGCACGTTGCCGCGCGGGTTGCCCAGCGTCTCCGCGAACAGCGCCTTGGTGTTCGGCCGGATCGCCGCCCGCCAGGCGTCCAGGTCGTCCGGGTCGTCCACGAACGACACCTCGATGCCGAACTTCGGCAGGGTGTGCCGGAACAGGTTGTACGTGCCGCCGTACAGCGACGCACTGGACACGATGTGGTCGCCGGCGCGCGCGACGGTCAGCAGCGCGAGCGTCTCCGCGGCCTGCCCGGAGGACAGCGCCACCGCGGCGACTCCGCCCTCGAGCGCCGCGATCCGCTGCTCGAAGACGTCCTGGGTGGGGTTGTGGATACGGGTGTAGATGTTGCCGGGCTCGGCGAGCGAGAACAGATCGGCGGCGTGCTGCGTGTCCCGGAAGGCGAACGACGTGGTCTGGTAGATCGGCGTCGCCCGCGCGCCGGTCGTCGGGTCGGGCGCGGCCCCGGCGTGCACCTGCTTGGTCTCGAACGACCAGGCGGGGGTGCCGGGCCCGGCGGGCGCCTCGTCGGACGTCTGGCCGGCGGTGACGGCGTCGACGGGCTGGGCGGGGTCGCTCATGGTGCTCCTCGTACGAAGGGGGGTGGTGCCGGATGCCAAGATGCCAGGTGCCGTGCGCTGCGTGCCGCAGGAGGCATCCCGGGCAAGCGCGAGCGCATGCGTGACCTGAGAGGGGAGAGCGAGAAGGAGGACCGGCGCGCTGGAGCGGAATGCCGGTTCGCGGAACGTCAACTCGCGGGGACGTCAGTCGGCAAGGCGACAACCCATGCTGGTGACACGTACGTAGTCGACGTGGCGGCGGATCACAAGCATGGTCATGCGACCAGGTAAGCACAGTGCACCGCGGAGTGCCAGAGCCGGGTGGTATACGCCACACAGCCGTCACAAAAGGGTCCGCCCCGGCCGGCGGAGCGCCGGTCGGGGCGGATGGGTGGAGGACCGTCGGGTCTCCGGGCGTCAGGCCCGGCGGGTCACCCGTGTCTCCCGTGTCACCCGGGTCAGCCCAGGGAGGCCAGGGCCTCGTTCCAGGTGGCCGACGGGCGCATGACCTCGGCGGCCTTGGCCGGGTCGGGCTGGTAGTAGCCGCCGATGTCGGCCGGCTTGCCCTGGGCGGCGATCAGCTCGTCGACGATCGTCTGCTCGCCCGCGGCGAGCGTCTCGGCGAGCGGGGCGAAGGCCTTGGCCAGGTCCGCGTCGTCGGTCTGCCGGGCCAGCTCCTGCGCCCAGTACAGGGACAGGTAGAAGTGGCTGCCGCGGTTGTCGATGCCGCCGACGCGACGGGTCGGGGACTTGTTCTCGTTCAGGAACGTCGCCGTGGCCCGGTCGAGGGTGTCGGCGAGGACCTGCGCACGCGCGTTGCCGGTGGTCTTGGCGTACTGCTCCAGGGACGGCACCAGGGCGAAGAACTCGCCCAGGGAGTCCCAGCGCAGGTAGTTCTCCTTGACCAGCTGCTGCACGTGCTTGGGCGCGGAGCCGCCGGCGCCCGTCTCGAACAGGCCGCCGCCCGCCATCAGCGGGACCACCGACAGCATCTTGGCGCTGGTGCCCAGCTCCAGGATCGGGAACAGGTCGGTGAGGTAGTCGCGCAGCACGTTGCCGGTGACGGAGATGGTGTTCTCACCGCGGCGGATGCGCTCCACCGACAGCTTCGTCGCCTCGACGGGGGACAGGATCCTGATGTCCAGACCCTCGGTGTCGTGCTCCGGCAGGTACTGCTCGACCTTGACGATCAGGTTGGCGTCGTGGGCGCGGCCCTCGTCCAGCCAGAACACGGCCGGGTCGCCGGTGGCGCGGGCGCGGGTGACGGCCAGCTTCACCCAGTCCCTGATCGGGGCGTCCTTGGTCTGGCAGGCGCGGAAGATGTCGCCGGCCGAGACCGTCTGCTCGAGCACGGCGTTGCCGGCCTGGTCGACGAGGCGGACCGTGCCGGTGACCGGGATCTCGAAGGTCTTGTCGTGGCTGCCGTACTCCTCGGCCTTCTGCGCCATCAGGCCGACGTTCGGGACGGAGCCCATGGTCGACGGGTCGTAGGCGCCGTTGGCCCGGCAGTCCTCGATGACGACCTGGTAGACGCCCGCGTAGGAGGAGTCCGGCAGAACCGCGAGCGCGTCGTGCTCCTGGCCGTCCGGACCCCACATGTGGCCGGAGGTGCGGATCATGGCCGGCATGGAGGCGTCGACGATCACGTCGGAGGGGACGTGCAGGTTGGTGATGCCCTTGTCGGAGTCCACCATCGCCAGCTCGGGGCCCTCGGCGAGCTCGGCGTCGAAGGAGGCCTTGATCTCGGCGCCCTCGGGCAGGGACTCCAGGCCCTTGTAGATGCCGCCCAGACCGTCGTTCGGGGTCAGGCCGGCCGCGGCGAGCGCCTCGCCGTACTTCGCGAACGTCTTCGGGAAGAAGGCACGCACCACGTGACCGAAGATGATCGGGTCGGAGACCTTCATCATCGTGGCCTTCAGGTGCACGGAGAACAGCACGCCCTCCTGCTTGGCGCGGGCGACCTGCGCGGTCAGGAACTCGCGCAGCGCGGCGACGCGCATCACGGAGGCGTCGACGACCTCGCCCTTGAGGACGGGCACGGACTCGCGCAGCACGGTGGTGGAGCCGTCGTCGCCCTTCAGCTCGATGCGCAGCGCACCGTCCTCGGCGAGGACGACGGACTTCTCGGTGGAGCGGAAGTCGTCGACACCCATCGTCGCCACATTGGTCTTGGACTCGGCACTCCAGGCGCCCATGCGGTGCGGGTGGGTCTTGGCGTAGTTCTTGACCGAGGCGGGGGCGCGGCGGTCGGAGTTGCCCTCACGCAGCACCGGGTTCACCGCGGAGCCCTTGACCTTGTCGTAGCGGGCACGGATCTCCCGCTCCTCGTCGGTCTTCGGGTCGTCCGGGTAGTCCGGCAGCGCGTAGCCCTGGCCCTGCAGCTCGGCGACCGCGGCCTTGAGCTGCGGGATCGACGCCGAGATGTTCGGCAGCTTGATGATGTTGGCCTCGGGCGTCTTGGCGAGTTCGCCCAGCTCGGACAGCGCGTCGGCGATCCGCTGCTCCTCGGTCAGGTACTCCGGGAACACGGCGATGATGCGGCCGGCCAGCGAGATGTCACGGGTCTCCACAGCGACACCCGCCTGAGCCGCGTAGGCCTTGACCACCGGCAGGAAGGAATACGTCGCCAGGGCCGGGGCCTCGTCAGTGTGGGTGTAGATGATGGTCGAGTCAGTCACCGGGTGCTCCGCTCCACGTCTGCAACATTACTCGACATCAAGATATCCCGTGAGCGCCCGTGACTCGACAGGGGCCTGTCCCGGACGGGGAAGCGACCGCGGAGGCGCGGCCTTGACCTCGAGGTTGCTTGAGGTCCTAGGTTCTGTCCCATGAGCATGGAAACCACCGCCTGGACGCAGCTGCACAGCGTCATGACCGCCCAGCAGGAGCGCCGCCCGCTCGCCCGCGCGACGCTGCGCCGCATCGGCGCGTTCGCCCGACCCCACCGCCGCCGTATCGCGCTGTTCGTCGCCCTGGGGGTGATGACCGCCCTGCTGGCCGTGGCGACCCCGGTGCTCGCCGGCCGTGTCGTCGACGTGATCGTGTCGCGGGGCGACCGGGGCACGGTCGTACGACTGGCCCTGCTCATCGCGCTGATCGCGGTGGCCGAGGCGGCCCTCGGCATCCTCGGCAGACGCCTGTCGGCCACGCTCGGCGAGGGACTGATCCTCGATCTGCGCACGGCCGTGTTCGACCATGTGCAGCGGATGCCGGTCGCGTTCTTCACGCGCACGCGTACCGGAGCGCTCGTCTCCCGCCTCAACAACGACGTCATCGGCGCCCAGCGGGCCTTCAGCAACACCCTGTCCGGAGTGGTGAGCAACATCGTCACCCTCCTGCTCACCCTCGCCGTCATGCTCACCCTCTCCTGGCAGATCACGCTGCTCGCACTGGTGCTGCTGCCGGTGTTCGTGGTTCCCGCCCGCCGGATGGGCAGCCGGATGGCCCGCATGCAGCGGGAGGCGGCCACGCTGAACGCGGCGATGGGCACCCGCATGACGGAACGCTTCTCCGCCCCCGGCGCCACCCTGGTCAAGCTCTTCGGCCGCCCCGAGCAGGAGTCGGAGGAGTTCGCGGCCCGCGCCCGCCGGGTGCGGGACATCGGCATCCGTACGGCGACCGCGCAGTCCGCGTTCATCACCGCGCTCACCCTGGTGTCGTCCCTCGCCCTGGCCCTGGTCTACGGCCTCGGCGGCTTCTTCGCCCTGCGCGGCACCCTGGAGCCGGGCGCGATCGTCTCGCTGGCCCTGCTCCTGACCCGGCTGTACGCGCCGCTCACGGCGCTCGCCGGGGCGCGCGTGGAGGTGATGAGCGCCCTGGTCAGCTTCGAGCGCGTCTTCGAGGTGCTCGACCTCGAACCCCTGATCAAGGAGAAGCCGGGCGCCCGCGAGGTGCCGGACGGCCCGGTCGCGGTCGAGTTCGACGGGGTCCGCTTCGGCTACCCCTCCGCCGACAAGGTCTCCCTGGCCTCCCTGGAGGAGGTCGCGACCCTCGACACCCGCGGCGGCGCCGAGGTCCTGCGCGGCATCTCCTTCCGCGCCGAACCCGGCCGGACCGTCGCCCTCGTCGGCTCCTCCGGCGCCGGCAAGTCGACGATCGCCGGGCTGCTGCCCCGCCTGTACGACGTCGACGAGGGCGCCGTGCGTGTCGGCGGTGTCGATGTACGGGACCTGACCTTCGCCTCCCTGCGGTCAACCCTCGGCATGGTCACCCAGGACGGCCACCTCTTCCACGACTCGGTGCGCGCCAACCTCCTCCTGGCCCGCCCCTCGGCGAGTGACGAGGAGCTGTGGGACGCCCTGCGCCGCGCCCGCCTCGACGACCTCGTCCACTCCCTGCCCGACGGCCTGGACACGGTGGTCGGTGAGCGCGGCTACCGCCTGTCCGGCGGCGAACGCCAGCGCATGACCATCGCCCGGCTGCTGCTCGCCCGCCAGCGGGTCGTCATCCTCGACGAGGCCACCGCCCACCTCGACAACACCTCCGAGGCGGCCGTCCAGGAGGCGCTGACCGAGGCCCTGGAGGGCCGCACCGCGGTCGTGATCGCCCACCGCCTGTCCACGGTCCGCACCGCGGACCTCATCCTGGTCGTCGAGGAGGGCCGGATCGTCGAACGCGGCACCCACGACGAGCTCCTCGCCGCGGACGGCCGGTACGCGGAGCTGTACCGCACGCAGTTCGAGCAGCGGTCGGAGGAGGCGGTGGCGTAGGGAGCGCCGGAGGGCACGGGTGGCCGCCGCCCCCGCTCACCGCGGGGGCGGCGGCAGTGACGGTGTCCGGTCCGCGTACGGGGTGAAGTGCGCCGGTGCGTGGTCGATGGGCGGCAGGTCGGAGCGCCAGGACGTGAGGATCTGGGCACTGCACACGAACAGCCCCCGCGGCAGTTCGTCCAGGGCCCACCACCGCCAGCCGCCCACGCTCTCGTGCGGCTGGTCGGACGGCTCGCCCTGCCACGCCGTGACGACGGCGCCGACGGTGACGCGGACGACGTGGTCGACGAGTGTGCCCAGCAGCCTCACGTCCCGGGGCTGTGCCACGAGCCCGGTTTCCTCGGCGAGTTCGCGCACGACGGTGTCGTGGAGGGACTCTCCGGGTTCGACGGTGCCGCCGGGCAGCTCCCAGGCGAGTAACCGTGGTCCGGCCGGCGTTGGCCGTAGGTCGGCCGGCTCGGTTCGGGTGCGGGGTGTGCCATCACAGATGCATTCCTTCCGGCGGCGAGTACCGGACCGTACCGGACCCGCCGCCGGTGGAGGGGCCGCGCCACGGGGCCTGAATGCCGGGAGCCGGGGCGCGACCGTGTGCCTGGGCGGGGCGCTCTGCCCCGCCCAGGGCCCGGCAGCTGTGACCTACCAGTTGACCTACCAGCGGTTGCGGTGCACGACCTCTTCGACCGGGCGGCGGCTCACCGGACCGAACCTGCCGCGCGGCCACCCCACCGGGATGGCCGCGAAGGTGTTCATGTCCTCGGGAATGCCGAGGGCCGCCTTCCACTCGTCCTCCAGCATCAGGTGCCAGATGGTGATGTTGGCGGCCAGGCCCAGGCCCCGCGCGGCGAGCAGCAGGTTCTGCACGCCCGGGTAGACGCAGGAGCCCTCCGCGAGGGCGCTGAAGCGCTCCTGGATCTTCGCCATGCGTGCCGTCGCCTCGGCGCCGAGCGCCTCGGCGTAGAGCCGTACGCCCTCCTCCTCGATCCTCGGCTCCGGGAACCGGTAGCAGGGGATGATCAGCGCCGGGGTCTCGGCGAAGTGGTCGCGCTGGTACTCGATGGCGGCGACCATGCGTGCGTACGCGGCCTCGTCCATGCCGGCGGGGGCGTACTTGCCGGTCGTGGCCAGGTAGGCGTCCACGCACCGCTTCCACAGCGGTGCGAGGTCGGCCATGACCGTGGGGTCGGTGACGACGACGTACTCGTAGCGCTGCATGTTGCCGCCGCTGGGGCCCCAGACGGCCGCCTGTATCAGCCGGTCCAGGAGTTCGTCGGGCACCGGGTCGGGCCGGAGGCGCCGCATGGCCCGCATGGTGGACATGGTCGCGAAGAGGGCCGGTTCGGCGGCGTCGCCGGCCGGTGCCTTGGAAGGGGTGACTTCAGTGGTCATGATCGTGAGTGTAGGGACTTCGAGCCCAAGCCGGCCCACCCGATCACGCCTGCATCACCGAGCCGGAGGAACGTAACTGCCCAAATTCTGACTACTCATGACAATATGTCAGCCAGCGTGCTTCAGGGGCGATCACCCGGCTCCGGTGCCCGAGAGTGCGCCGAAGTGAAGTGAGCGGGAGTCGATGAGCGGCTTCGCCCACGAGGGAGCCGAGGTGCGGGTGACATGGTCGGAACCGGAAGCCGAACAGTCCGCCCTCCTCGTACCTGTCGTCGAGTCTCGGTTCGATCGGAGTGCGTGTCGCACAGCAGTGGCCCAGCGAGTTCCTCGACGGGGCGGGCCGACACCTTGGAGCAACGGCTTCGCCTCAGTCCTTCGCTCCGTAGGCCTTGCCGCCGCGACCGGTGCGCCGTCGGGGTGCGGTGGTGAGCCGGCGGCCGTCGAGGAACTCGCCGGGCTGCTGGTTGCGGCCGAACCATCCGTAATGCGGTGCGGACTTGTTCGTCCGGGAGGCGCCGCCTCGATCACCGTCGCGGTCGCGCGGCACTCGTGTCGAGAGACAGCTGCAGAGGCGGATCGTCGCGGTCAGGTGACAGGTTCGGAGCGGTCCTGCTGCAAGAGGTGGGTGCGCTCACCGGGTCCGCATGACACCGAAAGTTAAGCCGGTGGTCACCTGTACTCCGTCCACGCGAAGTCCCGACAGTGGACAAAGGGGAGGTACGTCAAACATGCACAGGAAAGGTGGCGTCCCATGCCGCACCTGCTGACCTCGCTCCTCACCCGAGTGGCAACCGCTGTGATCGAGGCGCTCGTCATCCGTCTGCTCGTCCAGCTGTGGAATGCCTGCGCCCGCAGTGGCCACCCGGCGTCGGCCGCGGCCTGAGGCACCTCAGGAAGGGACCGGCGCGCACCTCGTCCACCCCGGTGACCTGGTGAGGCACCGCTGATCCGCCCCAGGTACGTTCCTACGGCCGACCTGCGTCGGCGCACCGTGGACGCGCCGGCTGCCCCCGCCCCCGTCCCCGGGCCTACGCCGTAACCTCCGACCGGCCCCCGCCCTGCAGCGCGTGGAAGGAGCCGTCGCGGCCCGCCCGCCGGTAGGTGTGCGCGCCGGAGAAATCGTGCTGCCCTTGGGGCGGCGCGGCCGGCAGGCGCTCGGCGCGCAGGGCTCCGCAGGAGCAGCACCGATCGACCGCTCGTCCGCCGCCGCTTCCAGTCCCCGGCAACGGAAGCGCTGCCCGTGGTGCGTGCCGCCCCGACCCGGGGCGGCACCACGGTTTCCGGCAGAGCGCGGGCCGACCTTCAGGACGGCGGCCCGTACCGCCGTCGAGCTTTCCTGAGTCCGTGCACCGTGTCCGAACCGCAGCGGAACGTCGTCGTCCGGGCGGAGACGGTGTCAAGGCGGCATCAAGAATGTGTAAAGATTGCTGGGAGCAGGCAATGTTCTGTCACCCGGTCGCATGGCAGTATGCACGCGAGGGAGGTCGTCGAGTGAAAGCGGGGGCCGAATGAGCTGGTTCGTGGGTCTCGGCATCGCGGGGCTGGTCCTGCTGGTGCTCTCGCTGATCTTCGACGGGATTCTGGAAGGCCTGTTCGGCGGGGTGTTGGACGGGATGTTCGACGGGCTGTTGTCGCTGCCGGTCATCGCCGGATTCGTGTCCATGCTCGGCTTCGGCGGGGCGATCGCACTCGGCACCATGGGGCTGGGGGTCACGGGGGCAACAGCGGTCGGTGTGGTGGCGGGCGTCGCCGCGGGCTGGTTGACGTGGAAATTCAGCCGCGCCCTGATGCGGGATCAGGGCGATGCCGCTCCACGGGGCGGCGATCTCGTCGGCAGCTCCGGGTCCGTGGTGACCGCCATTCCGGCCGAGGGGTACGGCGAGGTATTGGTGTACCTCGCCGGGCAGCCGCTGAAGCTGGCCGCGAAGTGTTCGGTGCCCGTGGCGCGGGGTGCCGAGATCTGGGTGGAGTCGGCGCTGTCCGCGACCTCGGTCGCGGTCCGACCGGTCGAGCGCTGACCGATCGAGCACTGGCCGGCTGGGGCGGCGCGCCACACCACGACGCACACATGCCTGCTGTTTCGTCTTCCTTCCGCGTCCGTTTCCGATCTGTTCCTGTTCCTGTTCCGATCCGATTCGCCGTCCCCCGGGAGGGCTGAGGGGATTTCACGCACATGAGCCCTGTACTGATCGCCGTGATCGGAGTCGTCGTACTCCTGGTCCTGCTGGCCCTCGTGGTCGTCACCCGCTACAAGGTCGCGGGTCCCAGCGAGGCGTTCATCGTCACCGGACGGCGCGGCAAGAAGTCCACCGACCCCGAGACCGGCCGGATCTCCACCGACAACAGCGGCCAGAAGGTCGTGGTCGGCGGCGGTGTCTTCGTCGTGCCCTTCGTCCAGCAGAAGTTCACCCTCGACCTGTCCAGCCGGCACATTCCGGTGGCCGTCCGGGGCGCGGTCACGCTGCGCGGGGTGAAGGCCAACCTGGAGGGCGTCGCCATCGTCAAGGTCGGCGGCACCGAGGACTCCATCCGCGCCGCGGCCCAGCGCTTCCTCCAGCAGCAGGACGGCATCGTCGGGTTCACCCAAGAGGTGCTGTCCGGCGCGCTGCGCTCCATCGTCGGGCGGATGTCCGTCGAGGACATCATCCGTGACCGGGCCGCCTTCGCCGGACAGGTCGCCGAGGAGGCCGAGGCCAGCCTGTCCGGGCAGGGACTGGTATTGGACGCCTTCCAGATCCAGGACATCACCACCGAGGGCTCCTACCTGGAGGACCTCGGCCGGCCCGAGGCGGCCCGCGCCAAGCAGGAGGCCGACATCGCCGAGGCCGTCGCCCGACGCGCCTCCGAGCAGGCCCGCCTCAAGGCGGAGGAAGAGATCGCGATAGCCCAGCGCACCTACGCCCTGAAGCAGGCCGAGATCAAGGCCGAGACGGACGAGGCCGCCGCCCGCGCCAACGCCGCCGGTCCGCTCGCCGAGGCCGCCCGGCAGCAGGAGGTCCTGCAGGAGCAGGAGAAGGTCGCCGCCCGGCAGGCCGCGCTGACCGACCGCGAACTGGACACCCAGGTCCGCAAGCCCGCCGACGCCGCCCGTTACCGGGCCGAGCAGGAGGCGGAGGCCCACCGCATCGCCCTGGTCAAGGAGGCGGAAGCGGCCGCCGAACGGGCACGGCTCACCGGTGAGGGCGAGAAGGCCCAGCGTGCGGCGCTCGCCGAGGCCGTTCGTATCGAGGGTGACGCCGAAGCGGCCGCGATCGCCGCCAAGGGCGCGGCGGAGGCCGACGCCATGCACAAGAAGGCCGACGCCTTCGAGCGGTACGGCGACGCGGCGGTGCTCCAGATGCTGGTCGAGGTGCTGCCGCAGGTCGTCGGCAAGGCGGCCGAGCCGCTGGCGGCCGTGGACAAGCTGACCGTCATCTCCACGGACGGCGCGGGCCAACTCCCGCGCACGGTCGCCGACAACGTCGCCCAGGGCATGGAGCTCCTCAGCTCCACCACCGGCGTCGACCTCGCCCAGCTCCTCCAGGGCATCGCCGGACGCGGCACGGCCAAGCTCCCGGAGCAAGCCGCACCCTCGACTCCGGCGCCGGCCGAGCCGTCCCGCATCAAGGTCGACACCACCGAGTAGAACCTGGAACGGGGTGACACGCCGACACCCCTGACCACGGAGCCCGGACGCCCGAACAGCGCCCGGGCTCCGCTGTTTCCGGGGCCGCCTGCAAGCCATCACCCGTTTGGGTGTCTTCCGGGGCGTTCCTATGCGCGACAGGCAGGCAGCACATCAGGGTACTAGTATGTACACGTACTACACGGTGAGGCGTCATGCCCTGGTGCCTTGAGATGACGAGCGAGGTCCGTGACTGGCTTCACCGGCTGAGGAAGGACGACCGTATGACCGCTCGGCTGGTCGGTCAGGCCATCCAGGCTCTCGTCGAGGAGGGCCCCGCCCTGGGCCGGCCACTGGTCGACCGTGTCAAGGGGGCCGAGCTGCACAACCTCAAGAACTACGGCCGGGATCAAGCGGGGCCAGTGAGGTTCGCGTTCTGTTCGCCTTCGACCCTCGGCGCCACGCGGTTCTCCTGGTCGCCGGAGACAAGGCAGGGCAGTGGTCCCGGTGGTACCAGTGGGCCATTCCAGTAGCGGAGGCCCGCTATGCCGAGTGGCTGGAGCATCTGGTACGGCGGCAGGAGGAGGGAGAGGAATGACAGAGTTTCACGCCTGGGACGACGTCAAACGCGAGGTCTTCGACGCGGAGGACCTCGAGGCGATCCACAGCGGCGCTCAGCGCATGGTGGCCGAGGCGCGTGCGCATCGGCTGGCCGAGATGCGAAGGCAGCTCGGTCTTACGCAGAGCGAGGTCGCCGCCCGTATGCATGTACGGCAGGAGCGGGTGTCGGCGATCGAACGGGGGAAGACGACTGCCGCGGAAGTCGGAACGATCGCCGCCTACATCGCAGCCCTCGGGGGCCAATTGGAGATCGTCGCGAACTTCAACGGTACGCGGGTTGTCGTCGCGTGAAGCAGCGCGGCACGCGTCGGCCCGCACCGGATCGTACGGGCGGACGCGTGCCGCGCTTCTTCTCCTTCTCCGCGACGGCCATATGAGGTGCCCCGATGTGGTCTCGGGCGGGTCGGTCAGGTCCGGTCCCGCCCGAGGTCCGCGACGAAGCCGGACCACGCGCTGCGTGCGAACGCGAGCTGGGGGCCGCCGCGTTCCTTGGAGTCCCGTACGCGTATGGCGGTCGCGTCGGCGGCGACCTCGATGCACTCGCCGCCTTCGTCACCGCTGTAGCTGCTCTTGAACCAGTTGAGCTGCGTGGACTGTTCGGTGTTCATAGGTCTCCCAGCATCTTCTCGATCAGGCACAAGGACTCGCGTGGGGTGAGCGCCTGCCCTCGGATGCTTCCATATTTCGCGGCCAGGACACGTACCTCTTCCGGGTCAGTGACAAGACGGCTGAAGTGCTGGACCTCCAGATAGGCGACCTGCGGTTTGCCCTTGGGGGTGAGCAGCGTGAACGGGCCGCCCATGCCTGCGTGGTCCTCGCTCCTGGTCGGCATGACCTGGATCTCAACATGGCGCAGACAGCCTGTCCGGAGGAGCTGTTCCAACTGGCCGCGCTGTACGTCCGGTCCACCGAACGGCTGGCGCAGAATGTTCTCCTGGATGATGGCGCTTACGGTCGGTGGTGGCCACCGCGTCATCAGTTCCTGGCGAGCCATCCTCGCGGCAACGCGTTGCTCGATGGTCTCCTCGTCGAAGAACGGCTGTCGGCTGGCGAACACGGCACGCGCGTACTCCCGAGTCTGAAACAGGCCCGGCACTGCCTGATTGGCGAAGTAACACAGCTGAACCGCCTCCGCCTCCAACCGTGCGTAGTCCCGGAACCACTCCGGATGCCGTACCCGCCGCCGCGTCTTCGCCCGCTCCACGTCCTCTGCTGCCGACTCCAGCAGGCCCCCGCACGCCAGCAACCGGTCCACCGCGACCAGCAGTTCGGGCTGCGGCGTCCGCCGCGCCCGTTCGACGGAGGAGATGGTCTCCTCGCCGTACCCGATCCGGTCGCCCAGCTCCTTCTGGCTCAGCCCGGCCCGCTCCCGGGCGACCTTGATCTGCCGGCCGAGGGTCCGGAACAGGTCCGCGACCTCCTCCGTGCCGTCCGCCTCGCCGCCCGTGGGAGCCCCCGTGCCCGGCCGCGCTGTCATGCCGCACCACCACCCAGTCTTCCGTGTCCGGAGGACGAACCGGCGAAGCCCCGGCCAGGTCACGGCCGTACGCCCGTACATCACACCGTCCGCACCGGGACAGTCACCCCGCGTACCGCCCGGTGTGCTCCACACGGTAGGCCGACTCGGTCACCCTCGGTGAGGTGAACCAGGAAACCGTCACCGCATCCGGTGAACCGACCGTCGTCACGGTCCGCTTCAGAACCCTGTTCCCCACCACTGCGCGGGGCGCGCACACCGCCCGCCACTCCGCCGAACACTGGCTCGCCATGCAGCAGGGACGGCCGGAGGCCGCCGCCGGCGACAGCATGGCCACAGCGTCCCTCCTCATCGCCGAACTGACCGCGAACGCCGCCCTGCACGGCCGAGTGCAGGGCAGGAACGCGCGCCTCGCCCTCACCCTGACGCCCACCACCCTCCGTATCGAGGTCACCGACGCGCGAAGCGACCGCCCGCCCGTGCCGACACCGGACGCCGACGCGGACGGCGAGTCCGGACGGGGGCTGCTCCTCGTCGCCTCACTCGCCGACGACTGGGGCTGCGAGCCCCACGACCCGGGCGGCAAGACGGTCTGGGCGGAGTGCACCCGCGCTTGACGCGAACCGCTACTTGACGAGCCCGGAGTACGTTTTCATGCCCTGTGGGCGTCAGTTTCGGCGGCACGTCCCGGCAATTGTCTGAGCTGCTTGTCACAAGACGAGGTTTTTATGCCCTGCGGGCGTCAGTTCCGGCGGAACTAAAGCTGGAAAGTCAGCTGGATCAGTTCGACCAGCGTTTCTATGCCCTGCGGGCGTCAGCTTCGGCGGCACCCCGGGGCAACCCAGGAGCCGAACCTCCCGCCGAAGTCGTTTCTATGCCCTGCGGGCGTCAGTTCTGGCGGAACCTTTCGTTTGAGGAGGGGCTTGTGGCCTGCAGTGATGATGCCGGGTGCGCGACGGCGTGTGCCAGCGTACCCAAGTAGATGTGGTGCACGTCACTGGCGATGCGGGCCGCGTAGCTGAGCTGCGGAAACAGGCCGCGCGGCAAAGGGCGTTTTCGAGGGCTGACGGTGTAGTGCGGTTACGGCCACCTCCGGTGTGGGGTGGGTGCGCGTCATGGGGATGCTCCGTCATACGATCCAGAAGTCGGCGCGTTTCTCCAGGCGGCGGTTGCCGAGGATGATCAGCTCGTTCAGGGTGGTCGCCGGGAGTGGGTAGAGGCGGATCTGGTCCTCGTCCCGGTCGATCAGTTTGCGTAGGGCGCCGCGGAGGCGCTGGACCTCTTTCTTCGTTGGCAGGGTGACATCGAAGACGCTGTACTGGATACGGGCGCCGTGGGCGGCCAAGAGGTCGGAGATCTCGCCGCGACGGTCGTTGTCGGCGATGTCGTAGCTGATCAGCAAGGTGTACGGCATTCGATGGTCACCGCCGGCCGATGGGGGTGTAGGCGGGGGCGCGGTCGGTGATGACGTCCGCGAGGTGGCGGGCCTGGACGGTCAGGGCGGTGCGGTAGGAGACACGGCGTCCGGCTGTCGGGTGGTGGGCGGCGGTGAGCATGCGGCGTTCGTAGGCGGCGAGGAAGACGCGGAGTGTGTCACGGTCCATGCGGCAGCCCGTTGTTCCCGATGTGTCGGTGGTGAAGCCGGTCGGGCTGACCTGGCCTCTGGTGCACAGGCCGACGACGAGATGGTCGACGATCAGCGGGCGGAACTCCTCGACCAGGTCCAGGGCCAGGGAGGGGCGACCGCGGCGCATCTCGTGCAGGTAGCCCACGGCCGGGTCCAGCCCGGCCAGTTCCACGGCAGCGACCGCCTCGCGGGTCAGGAGCGTGTACCCGAAGGAAAGCAACGCGTTGACCGGGTCGGGCGGCGGACGGCGGCGCCAGTGAGTGAAGGACCAGGTCGGGCCGAGGATCCGGCCGAGTGCGGCGAAGTGGTCGCGGCTCGCTGCACCCTCCACGCCCATGAGCGCGGCTTCGCTGGTTGCCATGAGCGCGGACTTGCGGGCGGTCAGGAGACGTTCGGCGGCCGGTTCCGCCTCCGTCGCGGGCGGCCCGCAGCAGGCAGGTCCGCATGTTGCTGATCTTCCCGGAGACGAAGGCCGTGGCCAGGTCGAGCTTCGCCGTACGTTTGTCGGTGAGCCGATGCTGTGCGTGGCGCAGTTCGACGTCGGGCCCGTAGGGGCCAGTGAGGCGGCCGAGGAACTCGCCGTCCTCCTCGGCCAGAACGAGATCGATACCGTGTTCGAGCGCTCGGCGCAGGAACGGACTGGTCAGCGTCGCCGGAGTCGTGCACACCACCTGCCGCACCCGGTCGAACGGCACTGACAGCAACGGCTTGTTCTTGCGGACGACGCGCAGTCGGGCGCCCTTGGCACGCAGCGACGAACCGGGCTCGGTGACGTAGACGGTCGACTCCAGCGGTGACACGTACGTCGTGGTACGGCTTCCGGAACGGGCCGTGGTGATCTTGCCGAGGAAGTCGGCACCCTCGTCGAAGCTCTCGATGCGGGACTTGTCCTCGTTCAACTCCAGATCGAGGCGTCGCACCGCCTCCTGCGCGATCTCCAGGACCTTCTCGCCGTCCACCTGCGTGGCGACGGGGATCGCGAAGTCGTCGCTGTAACGCAGTACGCGGAACCCGGCGCGCAACAGATCGCGGTCGAAGGAGTCCAGGTAGAGGTTGGTGAGCGCCGGCGACAACGAACTGCCCTGATACAGGCCCCGCCCCTGCCGCATACGGTGCGCGGCCGGGCCGACGCCCTTGCGATTCACCAGCCGGCCGACCAGATGACATACCTCGGCATCCGGCACGACCTCCCGTAACCGTGTCAGCGCACTCCAGCGCGGGATCCGCTCGAAGCAGTCCTTGACGTCCGCACGGACCACCCAGCGTGCGCCGTCGTCCCGGGCCTGTGCGAGGTCGTGCAGTGCGTCCGCCACGGACAGTCCCTTGCGGTAGGCGTAACTCCACGGCAGCAGTACGGCGTCGATCATGTCGTCGATCACCTCCATCAGCGCCCGCTCCACGATCCGGTCCTCCACGGCCGGCACCGCCAGCAGTCGCTTTCCGCCGGACCGCTTCTCGATCTCCATCGCGTACGCGGGAGACGGCTCCCAGGTGCCTGCGCGGAGCGCCCGACTCAGCGCGGCCAACCGCCCGAGGATCCCGTCGGAGTAGGCGGCCACCTGCGGGTTGACCTTGCCGTCCTCCAGGTCGTTCTCCTGCACCTCCCGCCATGCCTCGAGCAATGCGGCCTCGGAGGTGGCACGGTGCAACATCTCGGCCAATTCGGCCTCCTGGGAGGTATGAATTCCGGTGAATCGAAAAGTGGACAGGAAGTCGACGTCGCCGGTAACGACTTCCCTATGCATTGCGGGCTTCATGGCCGGTGGAATGGACGGCCAGCCGTTCGCCTGTTTGGGTCGAGAGTTTCTATGCCCTGCGGGCGACTCATCCGGCGGAACACGGAAGCATTCTGAAGCTCAACAGTAAAACGAAAGCGTTTCTATGCCCTGCGGGCGACTCATCCGGCGGAACCCTTCGCTTTGGGTGGGGCTCGTGGCCTGTGGAGATTGTGTCCGTTGCGCGGTGGGGCCTGCCAGTGGCTCTCAGGGGGTGTGGCGTAGGTCACTTTCGCGTCGGTCGTGGTGTTGAGCTGCTCTGATGAGCCGCGCGGGAAGGGGTTACGGAGGGGCTGGTGTCCGTTGTCCGGTTACAGGCGTGGTCCTCGTCTTGGGGTGCGGGTGGTGGGGCAGACCCCCTCTGGGGGCCGTGTCGTGCTGTGTCGCTCCGCTCTCCTACCATCACGCTGGTTGTCGCTCCGAACCCGTGCGTCGTTCCCGCGCCCGTGCCGGCGTATGGGGCGAAGCGGGTCAGGGTCGCGAGCAGGTGGGCGGTGTGGGGTGGGGTGGTGCGGGCCAAGCGGAGCGTGATCGTGCCGGTGAAGCCTGTGCGGAGGCGGTCGTAGCCGGAGTCCCGGGTGGTGGTGGTCAGGTTCAAGTGGTCGATGCGCAGGGCGCCTTGGAGGTCCTGCCAGGCGGTGTCGTCGATGTGGAGGGGGGAGTCGGGGCCGACGCCGGTGTTCCAGCTGCGGCGGTGACTGCCGAGGATGAGGGCGGGATCGGGGGTGAGGTCGGGTTCGCCGCTGCGCTGGAAGTAGGTGGGGGAGCGGAAGGTGAGTGTCGCGCGTGTCGTGGGGCCTGCCGCGGCGAGGGCGGCGAAGGATTCGGTGCGCAGCTCGGTGCGGATCACCTGGCACCTCGTGTTGCCCAGGCGCAGGAGTCGGGGCTCCAGTGCGGTGCCGGGTACGGCTCTCGCGCCGTACCAGGTCGCTCGCAGCCGCAGTGCGGTCGGGGACTGCGCGGTCGGCTGCTGGACCGTGAACAGTTTCTGCTGGGCCGTGTGGTCGGCGTCGTCTCCTTCGAAGAGCGCGCAGGCCAGGCCGTGGAGTTGGCGGGTGTCCGGGTTCCAGGCCCGGATCGTGCGCAGGTGCAGGGTGAGGGCGGCAGGCACGTCACCGCTCCCGGTCGGTGCGGACGAACGTCCCGCCCTCGCGCATCTTGTCGAGCCAGGTCGTGGCACAGTCGTGGAGGTCCTGGTCGGTGACCTGAAGCGTGCGCTCACCCAGGCGGACGCCCAGTCTCTTGTCGTCCTGGGGCAGGAACGTGCCGAGGAAGGCGAACGAGAACAGCCGCCGCCGTGTGCGGTCGGCACCGACGGTGCGGAGCCACACCGGTGAGGCCCGGCGCAGGTGTTCGGCGCCGTTCCGTACGTTGACGGTGTCCTTGTTCCTCCCGTCGTAGAAGGTGATGGGCAGTCCGAGGGCGCCCAGCGGGAAGTGGTCGCTGTTGCCGCGGATCACTTTTCTGTACTCGGGAGTGCGGACGCGTCCACCGGCGCCGGTCTCCGGGGGGTCCTCGCTCGCCCGGAAGTGGCGCCATTCCTTGCCGGCGGTGATGAGGAGGGACGGCCAGGTGGTGGCGCCCGGGCGCAGGGCCGCGGCGGTGTGCTGCCCGAGGACCGGGTAGGTGGGCCGGGTTCCGTGCCAGGGATCGGCGGTACGGGTGGCGAGGTCGTCCGGTGCCGTTTTCAGGGCGGCGAGCCATTCGCGGTGATGGGCCAGGACGCCGTGGTCGGCGGTGAGTCGGTCGAGGTTCTCGTAGTAGGCCGGGCCGGGGGTGAGGAGATCGTCCGATGTCCAGTCGCCGGGCAGCGTGCTGCCGCTGACGCCGGTGATGCGCAGCCCGCCGAAGCCCTTGCGGACGCGTGCACCGATGCCCCCGTACGTGCACAGGAGCCACAAGGAGGCCAGGGCGAGGGACGCGGCGGCCTCGGAAGTGCCCGGGGTGAAGCGAAGGTCCAGGTGGAAGTCGGTTTCGGCGGCGACGAAGGACCGGGTCAGGCCTTCGTGGGCGGGGCGCTTGCGCGGGGTCCTCTCGTAGAGGCCCTGGCCGAGGAGGTACTGGAGGTGCTCGCCGTCCCTCGCACCGAGGAACTTCGCCTCCGCGCGGTCGGCCGTGCGGGGTGGGTCGGGGATGCGCAGGACGACGGGGGACTGGTGGCCGGTGCCGCCGAACACCTCGTGTTCGAGGGCGGAGAGCAGGCGCAGGTCGTCGCCGACGACGGCTCCGGCAAGTGCCCGGAACCAGTAGCGCATGCCGCCGCGCAGCGAGGGGACGCGGATGCCCACGCCCTCGTCGTCACCGCCGTTGAACACCGGCGTGGTCGTCCGCAGGGCCAGGGTCGTCCAGGGCACGTCAGCCTCCGTCGTTCCAGGTGAGGTGGGCCAGGGGGGCGGTGATGGGGCGGTCGTCCCAGAGGATCTGGGAGAACACGCCGACGGCGAGCGACCAGGCGGTGGCCAGGGCGAGGACCTGCCAGGCGAGTCCGGTGGTGTGCCACAGATGGTGCAGCGAGATCCGGCCCGCACCGTCGGGGTCGGCCTCGGTGTAGGTGGCCGCGACGCACACGAGGACGACCAGGGAGAGCAGGAAGGCGTGGACGGCACCGGCGAGGAGGACACCAAACGCGCGGCGGAGGGCCTGCCGGCCGCTCACGTTGTGGTTGCGGACCTCGACGACGAGGTAGCCGAACGCGCCCACCACGAGGGCGGCCGCGGCGACGCCCCAGCGGGGGTGCGGGTCCGACCACCAGTTCATGGGGAGGGCGAGCAGCGCGAACAGGCCGAACGCGGCGGCGGCCGGGTAGCGCAGCAGCCATTGGGCGGCCCAGAGCGGGCCCTGTTTGACGACGCCGGTGATGAGGACGACGTACGTGAGGCCCGCGAGCGCCGCTCCCGTGTGGAACCAGTGGCCGCTCGCGAACCCCCCGACGGCGGCGGTGAGCACCGCGGCGGACGCGAGTGCGAGGACGGCGGCGCGCCAGCGGTCGCGCCCGGCCGGGGGAGCCAGGCGGGCGACGTGCAGGATCCGGAAGCGGGGGAGGAGATGGCGGTGGACGATGTGGCCGAGCACCGCGTTGTCGCGCACGGTCGGCCCGGCCGGCTCGTCCAGCGGACGGTGGCTGATGGAGAAGCGGCTGCGGCGCGACCAGCCGTCCGCGACGGTCAGGACGAGTTCCGCGTCGAGCGCGTCGCTGCCGACACCGGAGAGCAACGGGCTGCTCTGGTAGGTGTTCAGGGTGGCCAGCCAGTCCCGGCGGGCCTCCTCGGCTCTCAGGGCGAGCAGGGACCACGTCCGGTGCCCGAAGGCATTGCCACAGGGGTCGGCGGACTCCCCGGGATCTCCCGCCCAGACCGGATCCCTTCTGTGCCTGAAGGGCTCACTGAGGACGAGGAAGCGCAAGCGGTGGGCGAGCGGGCGCATCAAGTACGCGTCCGGGGCTGTACTGGTATGCAGGTGACGGTGGGCCGCCTCGGTGATCCAGCACATCCAGGACCAGACCCGTGCAGGTTCGGGTATGTGGCCCTCCGTGACGAAGGCGGACGCGACGGTCTCCAGGACGTGGTCGGGACTGAACAGCAGGGTGATCAACCGGGTGCGGCACAACTCGACCCGGTCCAGGGCCTCTTCCACATTGCCTCGGTCGACGTGGGCCGCCCCTTCCAGCGGCAGGAGAGGCCCGAAGAGCGGAACGATGTCCGCCGCCTTGAAGGCGTCGCTGTCGCGCCTCTCCCAGTCGCCGGGGCGGGTGGCACGCGCGGCGGGAAGTACACCTGCCGCCAACCGGCTCCGGAAGGCGTGCAGCTCCGGGGGCAGTGGGGTGGAGGTGCTCACAGCCCCAGGTCTTCCTCTGGGCGACCGATGAGGGCGAGCAGGCCCGCACCGAACGCGGTGAGCTCGAATCCGGTGCCGTCGGCGGTGCTGTCGTAGGCGTATCCCTCGAGTACCCGGTCGTCCGGCGGGCGCAGCGCCGTTCTGCCGTTCTCCCGGAAAGGGCCGAGAGCTTTGTGCAGGAGCCTCAGGTTCATCCTGCGCAACGGCATCCGGATGGCGCTCCCTTGGGTGTCGCGGTGCAGCATGAACGCCTGCACGGTGCCCTTTCTGGGCAGGGAGCGCAGTCCCTCGGCGAGGCCGATCAGGTAAGGGGTGGCGGCCTTGTAACCGGCGGAGAGGTGGAAGAGGAAGTCCTCGTCGCCGGAGTCGGCGACCTTGGTGACCAGGGTGCGGCCGAGGGTGCCGAGCCCTTCCATGGCGCGGGTGAAGTCGCTCTCGGTGCGCGGGTCGAGGCCCGGCACGCGCACGATGAGAGCGTGTCCGCGCGGGGCGGTGGGAAGCTCGGCGGGCCCGGCCAGGTATTCGACGCGGTCGAGGTCCCCGCCGGTGAGGGCGAGGGCGTTCCAGAGTGCGGCGGTGAGGCCGTCGACGGTGTCCGTCGCGAGCAGGACGGCCACGTCGTCCGCGGCCAGGAGGCGTCGGCCGCCTGGGGCGCGGGTGAGGGTGTCCAGTTCGGCGCTGCTCACGCTGGGCCACCGTCCGGGCCTGATCTCGCGGACGAGCCGAACCAGGTGCCGGTGCTGGTCGGTGCCGGCGCTGAGGCAGGCGGCGAGTTCGTCTGCCGCGGCCTCGCTGTCGGTTCCGGCGATGTCCGAGAGGACGCAGGTGGGGGACGTGTCGCGGATGGCGTCGGCGAGGTCGGGGTCCAGGCCGCGAATCCTGCTGGGTGCTTCCAACGCGTCGAGGAGGTTGGAGCCGACGGAGACGATGTGCAGGGTCACGGCCGGTCAGCCTTTCGCGGAAGGATCGGGGGACGGGGGCCAGTCGGGATCGGTGTCGATCTTCAGGTAGCCGTAGCCGGCCGAGGTCTTCGCTCCCGCGCCCAGTTCGTCGGCCGCGTCGCTCAGCCAGTGCTGCGCGCACCGGACGGCCTCGGCGTCGCAGCCGACGAGATCCACGGCGAACGTGGCTCCCCGCACGGTCAGGAAGGTGACCGGCACGGGGTTGTGGTGTTCCGCCGGTGGTACGAGCGGGACGGGGTCGCTCTTGTCGCCCACCGTCCGGTTCTCGTCGTCACGGGCGCTCTCCGCCGCCGTGTAGTACGGCTGTGCGTGGGGGGTGAGCACGTCGCGCTGCACGGCCGCCACCTCGGTCGGGAACGCGTCGAGGAACAGCACGCCGCCGCGGGACGCCTCACCGAGGCCGGTGTCCGCGGGCACATCTGCCCCGCCCACCGGGCGCGGCGTGCCGAACACCGCGTCGATCACCGCGGTGTCGGTGATGTTCCGCGCCGCCCAGGCCGCCGCCATCCCCTTCAGCCCACTGGCGGGGAGCACCGGCCAGCCGTACGTGCCGTGCAGGGCGATGCCGATCTCGTGGGCGTTGTCCTTGGCTCCCATACCGGTGATCAGGCGCCACTGGACTCGGGCGTGCAGGCGGACCACGGTGTGGCCGCCTTCCCGGAGGGCGAGCAGGCTGCGGGTGCGGCGGGCACGGGCCAGGGCGATGAGCTCCGCGTCCTGGCCGAGGTCGGCCCGGTCGGCCCAGCGCAGCAGGCGCTGGACCGCTCTCTTGTCGATGTCGGCTTTCCTGTCGGTTTCGGCCCGGCCCTGCGTCCACGTGACGAACGCGGTGCGGCGCAGGACGATCAGCGGGTTGGCCCCCTTGCCACCGCTTCCCTTTCCGCCGCCGAGTGTGCGCAGGCCGCCGCTGTCGCCGAGCGAGACGGCCTGCGAGAGGGGACCCACGGGTTTGCTGGGCCCCTGCACACTGTTCGCCCCCTCACTCACGCGGTTCCCTCCCCGGACGGCCGCGCCCCGCCGGTCGCCGCGCCGGAGTCGGCGTTCGCGTCGCGGAAGCGGGCCTCGGCGAGGCGGCTGAGCCAGCCGGCCAGTGCGGAGATCTCCGCCGACGCGCGGCTGTAGTCCGGCCGGTCCGCCCGCCCGAGAGCTTCGAGAAGTTCGAAGTCGTCTCTCCAGTGAGTCTTCCCACCGATGAGGGCGCGGTCGCCAATGTGCTTGCGGATTCCGTCGGCGACCTTCCGGTATGCGGTCCCGAGTGCGCTGTCGTCCCTTTTCGACAGGACGAACGCGTAGGTGGCGGCGAGCCCCGCGGTGTGCAGCATCACCGGCAGCTGCCGGTAACGGGTACGCAGTCTCTTGTCGATCTTCTCGGGGAGCATGTCCTTAGCGGCCAGGGCCATTGCCTGGTCCACCCTCCTGGCCGCGCTCATGCCGCACCCACCGCGCTCTCGATGCCGGCGCCGACGAGACGGCACCACACCAGTCCCTTGCCGATCGTCTCGTCGCCTCCGATCTGGATCTGCCGCCCGTGCAGAAGCTCCTTCACCTCGTCGACGACCAGCTCGGACAGCTCCGACGCGCGCAGTGTCAGGGAGGCGACGAGCAGTGTCTCGGCCGGGAGGTACTCGCTGTAGAACGGGCCGTGCTCCACGGTCTTGCCGCTGTTCAACTGGACCCGCGCGACCACTTCCGTGCAGTCGCGGTTCAGTTCGGGCATCACGTCGTCATCGACGACGAGCAGATCCCGCTTCAACTTGTCGGCGAACGGCTCGAACACGTCGTCCTCGCCGATCCCGTCCCCGGCGATCCGCTCCGCCCAGGCGACCACCGCGGCATCGGGCTTCTCCGCGAGCGGCACCACCAGCGGGCCGAGGACCTCGTCACGGCTTTTTCCGCACCATTTCGCATTCGTGGCCAGGGCCACGCCGTCCAGGGTGCGCTCCGGGGGCCCGAGGCGTGGACGCATCTCTTCGGGCAGGGCCAGATACTTGCGGGCCAGCCGTGCCAGGGCGAGATCCGAGGTGACCCAGGCGAACGTCTGCTGGAGCGTGGGGACGGGGAGCGCGACGAGCTGGGCGTCGCCGACGGCGAGCAAACCCGCGGTCGACGCTCCCTGGCCTGCCGCGGCCTCCGCACGGTCCGCCGCGTCCGCACCGTCCTCGCCCGGCGCCGCCCCGGACGGGGGATCCGAGCCGAACACCGTCCGCAGGATGTCCGGGTCCCAGCCGTCGTCACGCGCGGCCTGCCGGAGTGCGCCCTTGAGGCTCTGGCCCCACACCACCGGGTAGCCGGTTCCCGCCTCACGCTGGATCGGCAGGTCGATCACCCCGGAGGCGTCGGCCGCTCCGGCGTGCAGCGGGGATTCCGCGTACAGGTAGAGCAGCCACTCGTTCTGGGCCCGGCTCATGTCCACACTCCCGTCAACACCACTCCGAAACCAGCCGTGCGCAGCCGGTCCTCACGCCCCCGCCCGTACGCCGTGCCATGCGCGCCGGGCGCGTTCGAGCCGCCCAGCGCCCAGGCGCGCGCCGCGGCGGCGCCCGCGAACCGCAGGCGGTACACCGACCCGGCCGGCACCGCCCAGCGCAGCATCCGGTCACGCGGACGTCCGCCCTCCGGCCCGGGCGTGGCGGTGGCGACCGGTTCGGCGTCACCCACAGCGGCAGCCACCAACTCCGCCCCGTCGGGCGGCGGAAGCCGCCAGCCGTCCGGCCACAACGCCGACGTCGCCACGTACACCGCGACCCGGCCACCGCTGAACGCCCTCGCGTCCGATGGAGGCGCCGGCCACCGCACGGCGTCCGCGACCTCGACCCACGCCTGCCGCCCGCGCCCACCGAACCGCACGCTCTGCCGCGGCTCGACCTCGCCCCAGTCGTCGGGCAGGACGCACTCCGCGAGAAAGCCCCATCCCTCTGTCAGGCGCAGGTGTGCCGCCTGGTAGAGGAATCCGGTGCGCGCCGTGCGCTCCTCGGTGCGGGCCAGACCGACGTGCGGTTCGGTCTCCGCGGGATCCCGGGCCATGTGCCGTATCCCGTCGGCGGGCATCACCCGCGTGGTGAGGTCTCCGGCCAGGTAGCGCCGCATCTCGTCACCGGGCAGCCACCCTCCCCAGCGCTGTTCCATCCCCACCGACCCGTCCGCGCCGAGCCAGGACCGCACAGCGCCCAAGTCGGTGGTGGAGCCCTCGGGCATCTCCTGCGGGCTCAGCCGCGCCACCTCGCCCGTGCCCACGGCGACGACATCGGCCGGTGTACGGAAGTACGGGGTCCAGTTCCCCGTACGCGAACGGCGAGCCAGCACCGGACCCCGCACCTCGTCCGGCTCCCGGCCGAACGCGGCGCCGACCGCGCCGGCGATGGTGCTCGGGCTCGGCCACACCGCCCGGGCCGCGCTGTCCGCGCCTGCCTCGAACGCCCGCCCGTCGCGGATGAACAGCGAGTCGCGGGGCGTGAACGCCAGCCACACCGATCGGGTCACGCTCCGCCTCCCGCGCACTCCTGCCGCAGGAACGCGGCGACCTTCACCGGCTCGGCAAGCCGCGGACCGCGCCTGCCGGGCACCGGGCGACTCCTCTCGGCAGCCGCCAGCCGCACCAGGGCCTCCGCCTGCGCGCGCGTACCACCGTGACGGGTCACCAGGCGCCGCATTTCCGCTGCGAACAGGTCGTCGGGCAGGCTGACCAGCTCCGTCTCGTCGCGCAGGCAGTCCTGCACGAGCCGCAGCGACAGCCCTCCGGCGTCGCCGCCATCGCTTTCCGGCGTGCCGGAGAGGAACTCCTCGAAGTCCTCGACGGGGCCGCGCCTGTCCGCCGTACGCGTCCACGCCTGGACCGACTGCTCGCGCACGCCCGAGCGGCGCAGATACCCCACGGCGAGCCCGTTCTTCCTTTCGTCCTGCTCCTTCGCCGCTTCGAGCAGACGTTGGGCTTCGCTCACCGCCTGCTGCAGCGACGAGCGGTGGTGGAAGAAGAGAACTGCCGTGCTCGCGGTGGGCAGGGTCTCGGGTATCGCATCCTGGACGGCCCGGGCGGCGGCCAGTGCGTGCGCGGCGGGGGCGAAGGCCAGCAGGTCGTCGCCGCCCGCATAGACCGGGACGCCGAAGTGGTCGGCTTCCTCCAACAGTTCACACGTCTCCCGCGCCAGCGCCGACAGCCGCTCGGACACCTGTCGGTGCCACGCCTCCGTGACCGCGTTCCGTTGACGGCTCCCCGCGACCTCACCTCCGAGGAAACGCCCCATGCTGTCCAGGTCCTGCGCGATGACAGCGAGGTGAAGGACCGGCGGGCCCACACCTCGGTCCTTCATCACTTTGTGCAGGGCATGCGCGGCCCGCTCGCCCTCCGCAACGGCCCTCGCACGCTTCTCGGCGGGAACTGAAGGGAATTCCCTGGCAAGAACGTCCTCCTGCCAGGTGTCCCGGTAGACCCAGCGGCCCGCCGAACCGGCCAGCCAGCTTCTGTCCGCTGTCGGCGGAGCGTCAGCCGCGAACGCGGCCAGCGGTTGTTCCCGTCCCCGGTCCAGGACCTGCGCGGCCACGTGCAGCGCGGACACCGCACGGGACACCTGCCGATCGCTCATCGCGGCCAGCACAAGGAACCGGAAGGGCGCCGAGGCGATCGAACTCGTCGACGGGAACCCCCTCGGCACCTCGCCGGGGCCGCCGTCGTCTCCCGCGCCACCGATGCGGCGATAGCGCCGCTTCACCCAGTTCGCCGCCGCCAGCCGGTCCCGCTCATGGGACGGCACGCCCTTCGGCGGCTCCGGCTCGGCGGTCCAGCGGGGGCTGAGCGAGCACAACTCCCGGTCGGGCTCATCCACCGCGTCGAAGGCCCGGATGCGCTTGCGGGCGACGAGCAGGCGCTGCGCTGCGTCCCACTGCTCCGCGTAGTCCCCGGCCGAGGCCGGGACGCTGACCCACTGAACGCTCGGCATCCCCGGAGTCGCCACAGGCCTGCCCACCGCCTCGCGCACCAGCCCCGCCCAGTCCTGCCGCACGGCGTGGTCGGCGGCGGCAGCGACCTCGGCGCCCTTTCCCTCGGGCGCGAGCGCGACGATGCGGTTGGGCACCGTGGGGGCGCCAGGGGTGCCCGTCGACCCGCTGGCCAACCCGTCGTCCGGCTTGTTCGAGGCTTGTTCCAACGGCACGACGGCGGGAAACACGAGACGGGCACCGCGGCTCGCGCACTCCCGTGCGGCACGCGCGGACAGCCGCGCGACGATGGCGCTGCCGGCGCTCAGATCGGACGTGGTCCTGGACTCCGTGATGAACTGCTGGACACCCGAGACAGCGATCACGACCAGATCGTGATGAGTCTCGGCCAGGCTGTCGCCCGATAAGTCGCCGGTGCTCTCGCCCAAGTCTGAGGGGACGTACCCCTCCGATGCCGCATTGCCGCCTTCGGACACGCGACCCCCCGTAGTAGCAGCGTGAAAGCGTGAGGCCATTAGCTACCGGAGAACCACACCAGTGTGCAACCTCACCGCCTCGGTTCACGGCGCGGGTCAACTCCCGTGCACGGTCGCCGACAACGTCGCCCAGGGCATGGAACTCCTCAGCTCCACCACCGGCGTCGACCTGGCCCAGCTCCTCCAGGGCATCGCCGGACGCGGTACGGCCAAGATCCCGGAGCAGGTCGGACCCTCGACTCCGGCGCCGGCCGAGCCGTCCCGCATCAAGGTCGACACCACCGAGTAGAGCCTGGAATGGGAGCGGGGTGACACGCCGACACCCCTGACCACGGAGCCCGGACGCCCGAACAGCGCCCGGGCTCCGCTGTTTCCGGGGCTGCCCGCGACTTGCGCACCCCGCCCAGCAGTCGCTCGTGCACGGCATCCGTCCCGGCAAGCGGTGAGGCCATGCCCCGATCAGCCGCCCCTGCCCCGCGCCTCCGGCTAGCTCTTGCGCCCCACCGCGCAGTAGGCGTCGACGGCGGCACCGCCCCCACCCGGCTCCCCGGTGGCCTCCGGCCGCCACTCCGGCACCCGCACGACCCCCGGCTCCACCAGCTCCAGCCCGTCGAAGAACCCGGCGATCTCCTCGACGCCGCGCACGTGGTACGGAACGGCACCACTCGCGTTGTACGCCTGGGACGCGGCGATCATGCCCTCGCTCGTCGCCGTACTGTCACTGATCACCAGGTGGCTGCCCGACCCGAGCCCCGCCATCAGCCGGCGCACCAGGTCACGGGCCTGCCCGTAGTCGCCCACATGACCGAGCGTGTTGAGGATCACCAGGCCGACCGGCTGGGTGAGGTCCAGCGTCCCGGCGGCGGCCCGCAGGACGGCCTCGGGGTCGTAGAGGTCGGCGTCCAGATAGTCGGTCCTGCCCTCGGGTGTACTCGTGAGCAGGGCGTGCGCGTGGGTGAGAACGATCGGGTCGTTGTCGACGTACACGATCCGCGCGTCCGGAGCGACGCGCTGCGCCACCTCATGCGTGTTGTCGGCGGTCGGCAGTCCGGTCCCGATGTCCAGGAACTGCCGTATCCCCTGCTCACCGGCGAGGTACCGGACGGCCCTCCCCAGGAACTGCCGACTGGTCTGCGCCACGTCGACCAGCCCGGGGAAGATCCCCTTGATCTCGTCGCCGATCTCCCGGTCGACCTCGTAGTTGTCCTTGCCGCCGACGAAGTAGTTCCAGAACCGCGCCGAGTGCGGCTTGGTCGTGTCGATCCGGGCACGTGTCGTGAAACCGGCGCTGTCCTGACTAAGGTCCTCGGACACGGGTGAGCCTCCTGTGGTGGGCGATGACCAGTGCAGCGCCCCCAACCTATGCGAACTGGCCATGACACGCGCAGAGTTCACGGCCTTCGAAGCGCAACCGCCGACCCGGCCGATCATGGCGACCTGTCCGCCGGGCCGGGCCGCCGCGACCGCCTGGCCGGCGCCGCGACGGGCCGTCAGTAGCCCGCGCCGATGCGGCGCCAGCGGCGGCCGCTGGT